>DASQAT010000028.1 GCA_035635555.1 Candidatus Dormiibacterota bacterium | reverse complement strand
CTTTGAGTTTCAGCCTTGCGACCGTACTCCCCAGGCGGTGCACTTAATGCGTTAGCTTCGGCACTGGAGGGGTCGATACCCCCAACACCAAGTGCACATCGTTTAAGGCTAGGACTACCAGGGTATCTAATCCTGTTTGCTACCCTAGCTTTCGCGCCTCAGCGTCAGTACTGGTCCAGGAAGCCGCCTTCGCCACTGGTGTTCCTCCCGATATCTACGCATTTCACCGCTACACCGGGAATTCCGCTTCCCTCTCCCAGACTCCAGCCAGGCAGTATAAGATGCAATTCCACGGTTAAGCCGTGGGATTTCACATCAAACTTACCTGGCCGCCTACGCGCCCTTTACGCCCAATAATTCCGAGCAACGCTGGCCCCCTCCGTATTACCGCGGCTGCTGGCACGGAGTTAGCCGGGGCTTCCTCTAGTGGTACCGTCAAGGTCCGGAGATATTAGCCCCGGACCCATTCTTCCCACCCGACAGGACTTTACGACCCGAAGGCCTTCATCGTCCACGCGGCGTCGCTGCGTCAGGCTTTCGCCCATTGCGCAAGATTCCTCACTGCTGCCTCCCGTAGGAGTGTGGACCGTGTCTCAGTTCCACTGTGGCCGGTCGCCCTCTCAGGCCGGCTACCCATCGAAGCCTTGGTGAGCCGTTACCTCACCAACTAGCTAATGGGACGCGAGCCCCTCCTCAGGCGCCAACTTTCAATGAAGAGGTCGGCTTTAGATGCAGAGCCCGAAGACCCCGCATCGTCATCCGGTATTAGCCCGCCTTTCGGCAGGTTATTCCGGACCCAAGGGCAGGTTACCCACGCGTTACTCACCCGTTCGCCACTGTACCGGGGGTCTTGCGACCCCTTTCTCGTGCGACTTGCATGTGTTAGGCACGCCGCCAGCGTTCGCTCTGAGCCAGGATCAAACTCTCCATTTAAACTCGAAGCCCCGAAGGGCTTATCGCTTGGTTTGTCTGATCTGGTGATTGGTCTGACTGAAGCTCAGATCTAACGGACGCACTATTCAGTTTTCAAAGAGCAATTTTCGCGAGGGGCGTATTCTAGGAGAGCCTTGGGGGCCATGTCAAGCCCCTGAACGCATTAATTTTCCCTTGATCGACCCCGCATCCTTAATATAGGATACCTGCGTGAGAACGGCTCAGTGGGCTGGCGGTTCGCCCACTTTTTTATTTTAGGGAGGTCCCGGCTCCGCGGGCTCCCCCGCCGAGTGTCCGGGCCGTGAACAACATGGCAGCCGAGATCCTCGACAGGGTCACGACGCTGGCCCGCGAGATCCTGGAGTTCGCAGGGATGGAACTGGTTCATCTGGAGATGAAGCGCGAGCCCGGGGGGCTGCTCCTGCGGCTCTATATCGACAAGGATGGAGGCGTCACGCTGGATGACTGTGCCCGGGTCAGCCGCCAGCTTTCCGTGCAGCTGGACGTCGAGGATCCGATCGAGGGGCGGTACACCCTCGAGGTCTCCTCGCCGGGTCTGGACAGGCCTCTCCTCTCGGATCGCGATTTCGCGCGGTTCGCGGGCCGGCAGATCCGCCTTTCGACCCTCGTGCCGCTTCAGGGTCGACGCAATTTCCAGGGACGGCTGGACGGGCTCGTGGATGGATCGGTCCGGATGACGCTGGAGGGCGGGCACCGCGTAGATATCCCCCGCGACCAGGTGGCGAAGGCGCGGCTCGAGATCGAACTCTAGGAAACAAATTCCAAGGCTCGCGAGGAGAGGACGTCACGAATGAGCAATGAGATCTTTCAGGCCATCGAACAGGTCGGCCGGGAGAAGGGGATCGAGGTCGACATCATCATTCAGGCGGTGGAGGACGCCTACGCGGCCGCCGCCAAGAAGTATTTTCGCACCAAGGAAGACCTCGGGGCCAGGTTCGACCGCGACACCGGTTCTCTGGCGGTGTTCGCCCGCAAGAAGATCGTCGACGACGTGACCAATCCCGATCTGGAGATCTCTCCGAACGAGGCGGAGGAGATGACCCTGCCCGCCAACGAAGAAGGCATCGTGGAGATCCCGAAGCCCAAGGAGGAGCTGGCTCAGCTCGGACGCATCGCTGCGCAGGCCGCCAAGCAGATCATTTTTCAGAAGGTCCGGGAGGCCGAGCGCGACAACGTCTACAAGGAATACATCGGTCGGGCGGGAGAGCTTGTGAACGGTGTCGTCAAGCGGTTCGAGCGTGGCAGCATCATCATCGATCTCGGACGCACCGAGGGCATCCTGCCCAAGAAAGAACAGTCGAAGGCCGAGCGTTACAGCCAGGGTGACCGGGTCCGGGCCGTGATCGTCGACGTGGACCGGAACGCCAAGGGCCCCCAGGTCATCCTGTCCCGAACCGATGAGCGGCTCCTGATCAAGCTGTTCGAGATGGAGGTCCCCGAGATCTACGACGGAACGGTGCAGATCGAGAGGGCCGTGCACGATCCGGGTGATCGCGCCAAGGTGGCCGTGCGATCGAAGGACCGGGATGTCGATCCCGTGGGGGCGTGCGTCGGGATGAAGGGCTCGCGAGTGCAGTCGATCATCCGCGAGCTGCGCGGCGAGAAGATCGACATCGTCGAGTTCTCCGATGACGTCAGCACCTTCGTCACCAACTCGCTCAATCCCGCGAAGATCAACCGCGTGCAGATCACCGATCCCGAAAACAAGACGCTCGAGGTGGTCGTCGACGACGAGCAGCTGTCACTGGCCATAGGCAAGAAGGGACAGAACGTGCGCCTGGCGTCGCGTCTCGCTGGCTGGAAAATCGACATCAAGAGCGAGCAGGAAAAGAAGCGCGAGGTCCAGGCCGAGATGGAGCGCATGGCACGGGATGCCCGCGAGATGGCCGGCCTCGAAGGCGTGAGCGAGAAGCTCGTTCAGAAACTGCAGGAGGGCGGCGTCCAGAGTCTGGATGCCATCACCGCCTTCGGGATCGACGGGCTGACGAATGTCCCCGGAGTCGGTCCGAAGACCGCCGAGAAGATCCTCGCCGCGGCTCAGGCCGGGCTGCAGGCCCGCGCCGAACTCGAGGAGGCGGAGCGGATCGAAGCGGAACGCCTGGCGGCGGAGGAAGCGGCGCGCCAGTCCGAAGAGCAGGCGCGCCTGGCCGAGGAGGCGGCAGCCGAGGAGGCGGCCCGGCAGGCCGCGGAGTCCGCGGCGGAGGCCCCGGCCGCCAGCGCAGAGGACGACGAAGCCACCGAAGTCGGGGCGGAGCCGTCGGAGACCGATGAGGATGCCGCCGGTCCAGCGGCGGAAGAGGCTGCGACACCCCACGGCGAGACCCTCGATAGCACCGCCGGCGAGCGCAGGGAGGGCGACTAGATGGCGAAGATTCGCGTCGGTCAGCTCGCCAAGGAGCTCAACCTGAAGGTCGCCGATCTGCTGGCGCGCCTGCATGAGCTGGGTGCCGAGGCCAAGTCGAACCTGAGCACCGTCGATGACGAGGTTGCGGCACGACTGAGATCGGCCGCTCCCTCCGCCGGTAAGTCGCCGGCCGATGGCCCGGGCCCCACCCCGTCGGCCAAACAACCCGCGATTGCCAGAACGGTCCCGAGAACCGGCGCCCGAACTCAGTCTGCCGCCGAGACTGCGGGCGTTTCCCCGGTCGCGCCGAAGCCGGCTTCCCCGACGGTAAAGGGCACGGTCGGGACACCACTCAAGGGCAGCGTGGCGAAACCGGCCGCCGCCGCATCCGTCAAACCCCCGGTGAAGCCATCGGCGTCGACGCCGTCCGCCTCCGTTCCCCGCCCCGCCGGGGCGGTCGCGCGGCCAACTGTGCCCGCTCCAACGCGGCCAGGAGCACCCCTGGGGCAAGCGGGGCCGCACGCGACGCCGGCAACGCCGGGCACGCAGTCCCGTCCGATCCCGGTAGCACCGGTCCGGCCAGGAGGCACGAACATCCCGCAGCGACCGCAGGCGGCCACGGGAATTCCGAGGCCCGGCCTGGTCCGAGGTCCAGTCTCGGCCCCGGCGGCCCGTCCGGGGACTCCCCCCACAGCCACCGTACGCCCCTCGGCAGGAGTTCCTTCAGCCGGTCAGAAGCCCACCGGGATCCCCGCGCGCCAGACGTCGGGAGTGGTGCAGCCACAACGCCCGCTGCCGCCCCGCATAGGGGGTCCATTCAGCCCGGCCGCGCCCGGCGGCTCGAGGCCGGCGATGCCGCCGCGATCCGGAGCACCCTCCACGCCGCTCCGTCCCGTGCCGCGTGGCGAGGCGCCGCGCCGTACCGGTTCACCGGCCACGGCCGCGGCGACCGCCCAGGCGACGCGGCCGCAGGCCGTGCCGCCGCCGTTGACGCGCCCGGCTCCTCCCCCCCCGCCTCCCCAGGTGCCCGAGATCCTTCAGGGAATCACGATCACGGAGGGAGTGACGATCAAGGAGCTGTCCGAGAAGATGGATCGCAAGGCCAAGGACATCATCACGAAACTTCTCGGTCGGGGCATCATGGCCACGATCAACCAGCCCCTCGACGTCAACGTCGCGAGGGAGGTGTGCCGGGAGTTCGGATTCGACGCCAAGGTCATCACGTTCGAGGAAGAAGTGTCGATCGAGCAGACCCGGGAGGCCGTTCCCGCGGACATGCGCCCGCGCGATCCGGTCGTGACGATCATGGGACACGTCGACCACGGCAAGACCTCCCTCCTGGATGCGATCCGCGAGTCCAACATCGCCGGCGGGGAGGCCGGCGGCATCACGCAGCATATCGGCGCCTACCACATCCGCCGCCGTTCGCGCGGCATCACGTTCATCGACACACCCGGCCACGAGGCGTTCACCATGATGCGCGCGCGCGGCGCCAGGGTCACGGATATCGTGATCCTGGTCGTGGCGGCCGACGACGGCGTCATGCCGCAGACGACCGAGGCGATGCACCACGCCCGCGCAGCGGGGGTGCCGATGGTGGTCGCGATCAACAAGATCGACAAACCCGGTGCCAATCTCGATCGCGTGAAGAAGCAGCTCGCGGACCAGGGTCTCCTGGTCGAGGACTGGGGTGGTGACGTTGTGTCGGTGCAGGTCTCCGCCAAGCAGAAAACCGGTATCGACGATCTGCTGGAGATGATCCTCCTGTCCGCCGA
Organism: Candidatus Dormiibacterota bacterium; assembly: GCA_035635555.1. Taxonomy (NCBI): domain Bacteria; kingdom Bacillati; phylum Candidatus Dormiibacterota; species Candidatus Dormiibacterota bacterium. The sequence goes on along the minus strand of DASQAT010000028.1, from coordinate 197,662 downwards.
CATGCTGGACCTGAAGTCCGATCCTTCGTCCCTGGCGTCCGGCGTGGTCCTGGAGTCCCGGCTCGATCGCTCGCGCGGGCCGGTCGCCACGGTCCTCGTGCAGCGCGGCACGATCAGGATCGGCGATCCGTTCATCGCCGGCGCGATTCATGGAAAGGTGCGCGCCATGTTCGACGATCTCGGACACCGCGTGAAGGAGGCCGGTCCCTCCATCCCCGTCGAGGTCCTGGGCCTCGAAGGCGTCCCCGAGGCCGGGAACCCGTTCCAGGTGCTGGAGGATGAATGGAAGGTTCGGCAGATCGGGGCGTTCCGCCAGCAGAAGCTGCGCCAGGAGGCGATGGCCAAATCCTCGCGGCTCACCCTCGACCACCTGTACCAGCAGATCAAGGAGGGGATGGTCAAGGAGTTGCCGCTGGTGGTCAAGGCGGACGTCCAGGGATCGGTCGAGGCCCTCTCGAAGAGCCTCACGGACCTGCCCTCCGACAAGGTGAAGATCCGGATCATCCACGCGGGGTCGGGTGCGATCACCGAGACCGATGTCCATCTCGCCTCGGCCAGCAACGCCATCATCGTCGGGTACAACGTGCGTCCCGAGCGCAGCGCCCAGGACCTGGCCGAGAAGGAGAAGGTCGATATCCGGCTGCACTCGGTGATCTATGACATCACGAACGAGATCAAGAACGCCATGCTGGGGCTCCTGGAGCCCGAGGCGAAAGAGGTCTACCTGGGCAGGGCCGAGGTGCGTCAGGTCTTCAAGGTGCCGAAGATCGGCACGGTCGCCGGTTGTCATGTCGGAGACGGCAAGATCACGCGCAGCGCCGAGGTGCGCCTGCTGAGGGACAACGTGGTGGCGTACACCGGCAAGGTGGCCTCCCTGAGGCGCTTCAAGGACGACGCCAGCGAGGTGAAGGCGGGGTACGAGTGCGGCATCGGCCTGGCCAACTTCAATGACGTGAAGATCGGCGACATCATCGAAGCCTTCAAGATCGAGAAGATCGCCGTCAAGAACCTCTGAGGACCTGTCCCCCGCGCACCCGGGTCGGAAGCCGTGAACGTCGCACTCTGTGTCATCCAGATCCATCTGCCTGCGGTCGCATCTCTCAAGGAGAAGCGGCAGGTGCTGCGCAGCTTGAAGGACCGGTTGCGCCAGCACTTCAACGTCTCGGTCGCCGAAATCGATCACCAGGACCTCTGGCAGCGCGCCACTCTGGGAATCGTCGGCATCGCGGCCGCCCGGGTGCCCCTCGAGCAGACGTTCTCATCGATCCAGAGCGAGGTCGAGCGCAAGGTCCCCGGCGAAGTCCTGAGCTGCGACCTCGAGTTCCTCACCTGATGCGGTGGGGGCCCCCGTGGGCCCCGCGCCGGGAGACACCGTGAGCACGCGCACCGAGCGGGTATCCGATCTCATCAAGGGCGAGATTTCCCGGCTGCTCCTGCGGGAGGTGCGCGATCCGCGCGTCGGCTTCGCGACCATCACCGGCGCCACCGTCAGCCCGGATCTGAAAAGCGTGAGGGTGCACGTGAGCGTTCTCGCGGAGCCGGCCGCCCGGCAGGTGTCCATCAAGGCGCTCAATGCTGCGGCGGGATTCTTCCGGCGCGCGTTGTTCCGGAACCTGAGACTCCGCTTCGCGCCGAGCGTCGTGTTCGTTCTGGACGAGTCGCTCGATCGGGGCGACCGGATCGAGCGCGTGCTGCGGGAGATCCACGATCAGGACGGGCCGCGGACGCCCGGCGACGAGGAGGAGTAGTCATGGGCAGCGAACTGGACGGCGTCCTACTGCTGGACAAGCCCGAAGGCCCCACCTCCCACGACGTGGTGGCCCTGGCGCGCCGCGTGCTCGGCGTGAGGCGCATCGGTCACGCCGGCACGCTCGATCCGATGGCGACGGGGCTTCTTGTTCTGATGATCGGCAGGGCGACGCGCCTGGCGACGTTCCTGTCGGGCATGGACAAGACCTATCGCGGCGCGTTGCGTCTGGGGATCGCGACCGACACCTACGATCGGGACGGCGTCCCGACGGGTCCCGCGCGCGCCGTGGAGGTGGACGCGGCGGCCGTGGAGGCGGGGTTCGAGCGGTTCCGCGGAACCATCACGCAGGTGCCGCCCGTGTTCTCGGCGAAGAAGGTGCGCGGCACGCCGATGTACAGGCTGGCCCGCAGCCACAAGCCCGTGTCCCCGACCCCCACCACGGTGACCTTCCGGGTCCTGAGGTTCCTGGGACTCTCCGGAACGGACGTGACGTTCGAAGCCCAGGTGTCCGCCGGAACGTACCTCAGGGCATTCGCGCATGACCTCGGGGACATCCTGGGTTGCGGGGCGCATCTTTTCTCGCTCCGACGGGTGGCTGCCGGTCCGTTCTCCGTCGACGACGCGCTCACTCCCGACGACTTGATCGCGCTGGGGGCGCGCGCGACATCACGCATCACTCCGATGGAGGAGATTCCTCTGGGAATCCCCACACTGGTCCTCACGGCCGCCGGCACGCACGCCATCCGTCACGGCCGTCCCTGCGGACTGAGCGAGGTGGCGACGCCGGGCCCGCCTCTGCCCGCCGGACGCTGCCGCCTGAAGGGGCCCGAAGGGGCCCTCATCGGAATCGGCGAAGTCCAGCTCCGGGCTCCTTCCGAGGCCCGGCCGGTCATACGCCCCCAGATCGTGTTCACGGGATAGGACTCCCCCGGATCGCCTTTACAGGCCCCCCGACATGTGTTAGATTGGCGCCTCAATCGAGACCAACGGGAGATGCAAGAAACCGCAACGAGTCGAGGCATGGCACTGACGAAGGATCTCAAGACCCAGATCATCAGTTCTTACCAGACCCACCCGTCGGATACGGGATCTCCCGAGGTCCAGATTGCCATTCTGAGCCGTCGGATCGAAGATCTGACCGGGCATTTCAACGCGCACGCCAAGGATCATCACTCCCGCCGCGGCCTGCTCAAGATGGTCGGGACCCGCCGCCGCCTCCTGGACTACCTCAAGGACAGGAACGCGGAGCGCTACCGAGAGCTGATCAAGAAGCTCGGGATTCGCAAATAGGAAGGCACGGCGATCCCGGGCGACCGCGCCCGCGGGCGGAATCCACGCGAACGGGATGGCTGCGAGCGAACCTGAGGACCGACTCCGGGGAATACCAGAAGGGAACCCTGTCTTCATACTTACTTCTGGACGTTCAGTCTTCCCTTCCCCTGGCTTCGACCTCTTCCTCGCTCCGCCGCCGCCCACAGTCGCGGTCGGTCGTCGATGGTGCCTTCCATAAATCGCCGGGCGCCCAGATGCGCCCGATCGGACGCCGGGACGCCTCCGTGGCGCGCCTTGTCCGGCTGAGGAGACTGTTTGATGAGCACACGCACCATTGATTTCGGCGGAAGACCCCTGATCGTCGAGACCGGCAAGATCGCCAAGCAGGCGGACGGTTCCGTCACCGTGCGCTACGGGGACACCGTCGTCCTGGTCACGGCCACCGCGGAGCGCAAGGAGCGACCCGGCATGGGATTTCTGCCCCTCACCGTCGATTACCGCGAGAACACTTACGCCGCCGGGAAGATCCCCGGCGGTTTCTTCAAGCGGGAGGGGCGCCCGAACGAGAAGGAGACCCTCACCTCGCGCATGATCGACCGTCCGATCCGTCCGTTGTTTCCCAAGGGCTGGTCGTACGAGACGCAGGTCATCGCCCTGGTCCTGTCGGCCGATCTCGCCAACGATCCCGACGTGCTGGCGATCACGGGCGCCTCGACCGCGCTGCACCTGAGCGACATCCCGTTCACGACCCCGATCGCCGCGGTGCGCGTCGGCCTCAGCGATCAGGGTTATGTCCTGAACCCGACCTACGAGCAGATGGAGTCCAGCCGTCTCGACCTGGTCGTGGTGGGGAGCGCCACCGACGTGGTGATGGTCGAGGCCGGCGCGAACGAGGTCTCCGAGAGCGAAATGCTCGAAGCGATCTGGTTCGGCCAGCAGCACTGCAGGACGCTGGTCGGTGTGCAGGAGGACTTGCGACGCGAGGTCGGAAAGCCAAAGCGCGCGCCGAAGATCCGCGAGCTGGATCCCGCGCTCTACCGCCAGATCGAAGCCGCCTGCCGCGACCGTCTCTACCAGGCGATGAAGATACCGGTGAAGATCGACTCGTACCGCGCCGTCGCCGCCCTCATGGACGAGCAGGTCAAGGCGATCCCGGACTCCGAGCCGTTGAAGCGCGAGGAGGCGGCCCTCATCCTGAACGATCTTCACAAGAAGATCAGCCGGCACGAGATCCTGGTGGAGCGCCGCCGGTTCGACGGCCGGGCCTCGGACCAGGTGCGCAAGGTGACCTGCGAGGTCGGCGTCCTCCCGCGCACGCACGGATCGGCCCTGTTCACCCGGGGCGAGACGCAGGCCCTGGTCACCAGCACGCTCGGGACCTCCGAAGATGCCCAGCGGCTGGACTGGCTCGAAGGGGAGTCCGAGAAGCGCTTCATGCTGCACTACAATTTTCCGCCCTTTTCCGTGGGGGAGGTGAAGTTCCTGCGCGGTCCGGGCCGGCGAGAGATCGGCCACGGCGCGCTTGCGGAGCGCGCCCTTCTTCCCCTCATGCCCGGGGAGGATGATTTCCCCTACACCATCCGGCTGGTCTCCGACATTCTCGAGTCCAACGGCTCCTCCTCGATGGCCTCGATCTGCGGCGGCTCCCTCTCCCTCATGGACGCCGGCGTGCCGTTGCGTTCCGCGGTGGCCGGTGCGGCGATGGGCCTTGTCAAGGAGGGGGACAACTACATCATCCTGACGGACATCGCCGGTGTTGAGGATCACTACGGCGACATGGACTTCAAGGTCGCGGGCACGCGCGAAGGGATCACCGCCCTGCAGATGGACATCAAGATCGACGGCATCAGCAAGGCGATCATGGAGCAGGCCCTGAGCCAGGCGCGCCAGGCCCGCATGCAGATCCTGGACGTCATGGACACGACGCTCGCCAAGCCGCGGGCGAACATCTCCACGTTCGCCCCCCGCATCTTCACGATCCGGATCAACAAGGATAAGATCCGCGAAGTCATCGGCCCGGGCGGCAAGATGATTCGCTCGATCATCGAGAGGACCGGCTGCAAGATCGACGTCGAGGACGACGGCCGCATCCACATCGCCTCGGTGGACGAGGGCTCCGCCATGAAGGCGATCGACATCATCAAGGAAATCACCGCGGAGGCCGAGCCGGGCAAGACGTATCTCGGGAAAGTCACGCGCATCGCCAACTTCGGAGCCTTCGTGGAGATCCTCCCCGGTCTCGAGGGGCTGCTGCACATCTCCGAGGTCGCCGAGCACCGCGTCAAAGAGGTCCAGGACGAGATCAGCGAAGGCGAGGAGATCCTCGTGAAAGTGATCGAGGTCGACGGCGACCGTGTCCGGCTGAGTCGCAAGGCGGTGCTGCGCGACAAGCGGATCGAAGCCGGTGAACCCGCGCCTCAGGAGGTGGCGGCCGGCGCTCCTGGACCGTCCGGCCCGCGGCGCCCGTTCGGAGGCGGCTCGGGCGGGCATGGCGGCCACGGCCGGAGGCATTCGTCCCGGCACCGCTAGGAACCGATGATCGCCAGCCAGGAGCTCCTTCCTTGACACAGCAGATCGGCGAGTGGCTCGTCGGCAAGGGAAAGATCACCGAGGAGCAGCTCCAGCAGGCCCTGCACGACAAGGCGTTCTTCGGCGAGCGGCTCGGGAACAGTCTCATCAAGCTCGGATTCATCGACGAGGACACTCTCGGAGACTACCTGGCGGAGCAGTCGCGCACGCGCTACGCGGCGGCCCGACGCCTGGAACGTGTTCCACCCGAAGTCATCGCCGCCGTGCCGGCCCGGATCGCCGCAAAATACTGCATCGTGCCGATCGGGATCGAGAGTCGCCGGATCCACCTGGCGATGCGCGATCCGAAGGACTTGATCGCCCTGGACGAGATCGCCTTCCTCACGGGGCTCCCGATCGAGCCCTATGTGGCGACCGAGTTCCGGTTGATCCGGGCGATTGAGCAGTATTACCATATCAGTCTCGGCACGAAGGCGATCCCGGTGGCCCCGGGACCGCCCGAACCGGCGCGTCCGAGGGCGGCGACTCGAGCCGCGGCCCCGGCACCTGTCCCCCGGGGGCCCGAGGTCGGTCTCGACGGTCTGCCGCTCAACGCAAGCCCCGACGATCTCGACCAGCCTTTCATGGATGCGACCGGCGCCGCTCCGCCGTCGATCGGCTCCGGAGAGGCTGTTCCGAGCTCGCTCGAAGCCTGGAGGGAGCAGGCCGAGGTCCAGGAGTCGGCGGCGCGGCCGCGCGGCGCGGCCGAGGTCTCGCCGTCCGCTCCTCCCCGGCCGCGACCCGTGATGGTGCGTGGAGGCGTGATGTCGCCCGCCGCCGACGGCGCTGCCACCGCCCCGGCGACCCAGCCGCCGGCCACGACGATGGAAGCGGTCTCCACGCGCCTCCGCCAGGCAGAAACGCGCGACGAGGTGTTCGACGCGGTTCTCACCTTCACCGCATCCCGCTTCACGCGCGCCGCCCTGTTCGTGGCGCAGCCGGACCGCGTACTCGGTTGGAGCGGCCGCGGCGGCGGCCTGCAGCCGCTGCGGGTCCGCAACGTGATCGTCCCTCTCGACCGCCCCTCGCTCTTCGTCTTCTTCCGGACCGGGGGAGACTATTTCTATGGTCCGGTGCCGGACCTGCCCGCGAACGCCAAGTTCTATCTCGATCTGGGCTGCCCGCCGCCGGCGCGCGTCCTGCTGATGCCGCTCACGATCACGGACAGGCCGGCGGTCATTCTCTACGCCGACAACGGACCGGAGGCCTCCACGGCGCCGGACGTCCAGCAGTTCCGGCGTCTTCTCGGGAAGGCGGCGCTGGCGCTCGAGGTTCTGATCCTGCGCAACAAGATCATGATGATCTAGGGGTCCGCGGGGGCCCAGGAGGGGTCGCGCGCATGACGGTTGCCCTCCCTCGTCTCACGCCCGGGCAGGAGACCACGCTCCTCGACCTGGCGCGGCGCGCCGTCGCGGCGCGTCTGCAATCCCGGCCGGCTCCCCTGCTCGAGAACCCCTCCCCCAGGCTCCTCGCGCCGCAGGGCGCCTTCGTAAGCCTGCACCTGGGCCGCGCGCTCCGAGGCTGCGTCGGCGTGGTGATGCCGGTGCGCCCTCTGGCCACGACCGTGACCGAGTGCGCGGCGGCGGCCGCGACCGAAGACCCGCGTTTCGACCCCCTCGGGACAAGCGACCTCGAGCGCGTGACGATCGAGATCTCGGCCCTCGACCCGCCTTTCCGGATCGCGGACCCGTCGCGGCTCATCCTCGGAACCCATGGTCTGATGGTGACCATGGGACGCAGGCGCGGCCTGCTCCTGCCCCAGGTTGCGGTGGGGCAGGGGTGGAACGTCAGCACATTCCTCGAGGAAACCTGTCTGAAGGCGGGCCTGCCGCCCGACGCGTGGACGCAGGGGGCGATGGTCGAGGCGTTCTCAGCCCAGGTGTTTGCGGAGCCGGAGCGTCCGGCTCACTGAGGGACGATCGAATCCCCGATCTCGATCTCGCGGATGGCGTTCAGGATCTTCACGGTGGCCGTGTTCTTCTCGGCGAACAGGACCACCAGCTGACCGATCACCTTGACGGGTGGCAGATTGTTGTTGTCGTCCTTCCAGTTCTTGGGGTTCTGGAAGCGGCGGTTGTTGATCTGGTAGTTGTATTTGATCCGCGGGAGCTTGTCGAACGGCTCGCTCGGAAGGAAGACGGTGAGGAAGTCACCCGGCTTCAGTCCATCCTCGTAGCCCATGTCGATGTCGGCGATCTGGCCCGGGGACGCCCGCTCCTGGTTGTCCTTGACGTGCACGACGTAGCCGGTGTCCTTGTCCGGGGGGACGACGGTCAGCTGGTCGAATGGCGGGGCCATCCTGGCGGGCAGGACCGTCACCAGAAGCGGCACCAGCGCCTGGCCCGTGCGGATCTCGTCACACGCCATGGAGATGGTGGCGATCGCCGTGGTCTCCTGAGCCGCCAGCACCTTCACCGTCCCGAGCCTGCGGTAGTAGTAGCCGAGAAACTTGTGCGTGATGGGGTGACGCACCTCCCCCTCGCGCTCGATGGCGCTGTACTCGGTCCCCGGCTCGACGTGACCATTGGCCTTGCCGCGGTTCAGGTAGAGGATGTCCCCCTCGGTCAGGCCGACCTTGGCCTCTTCGACCTGATTGGAGATGAAGTAATCCGGCCGCTCCTCGCGCGGCGCGATGAAGCCGCTGCAGCGAATGTCGAACTCGTCGGCCAGCGGAACGACCTTCGGGACGGTGCGCGGCGCGTGCGCCGAGCCCGGAGACGGATGTGCGGCGGGCGGCTTCTCGGCGGTCACAGGGGCCGGCTCCTCCGTCTCCGCCTGCTCCTCGGTCGGCTCGGGCTGCGGCGGCTTCGCGGCCTCCGGCGTCGCCGGAGCGCCTTCCTGTCCCTGCGGTACGACCTCTCCGACCACCGTCGGGCGCGCGGGCAGTAGCAGCGGGTCTCCCGGGTAGATCCAGTGCGAGTCCTGGATGTACCGGTTCTCGTTCCAGATCTGCGGCCACAGGTAAGGATTACCGAACACCAGGTCGGCCAGGTCCCAGAGCGTGTCACCGGGGACGATGATGTGCAGGGTGGCGTCCGGTGGGAAGCTCTCCGGATCGGGCGGGTCGTACGGCGTCCAGTGATCGCCGACCTTCTTGAGGTTCTTCGGCGGGAGCGTGGAACCGGGCTCCAGAGCGACACCGTCCTTCTTCGAAGTCCCGCGGTGTTTCCGGGTTCCCTTCCGGGGGGCGGACCGGTCCGCAGGCTGATCCGCGCCCTGCGCGGAACCCTGCGGCGCCGGTGTCCCGACCGAAGGCTCGGCGGAGGACGCGGGTTGATTCTCCTGCGCGGACACGGAGGCCGGGAGGAGAAGAACCGATCCGAGAAGGAGTGCCGGCATCCGGGTCAGAATCGATGAGCGTCCAGTGTGCATTCTCGTATCTCCTGACGGCCGGCCGCGTCGAGGACGGCGGGGCGCCACGGCTACAAAAATATGTAACGGAGTCCCGAAGTCAAGACTGGCGCGGCAGATGGCGGCTGGCCGTCGGACCGATTACAGAATCGCAACAGACCCGAGGAGTCCGTTCCGCCGACCGACCCGGCTCGGGCAGGGGCGCGGAGGATTCAGGGCGGCCCGGAACCGCGCGAGCGCAGGTCCTGGAGGGCCTGTGCGGCCTGAGGGCAGGGCCGGCTCGCGGAGAACGCCTCCCGGAACGATCGTTCCGCCTCCTCGAAGCGCCCCTCCTCCGCGCTCATCCGGCCGAACGCCACGAGCGAAGCGCAGCCGTGCGGGTCGAGGAGGAGGGCGCGGCGGATCTCCACGGCGGCCTCCTCCTTGAGACCGCTGCGCCGGCAAAGCAGGGCGAGCGCCGCGTGCTGGTCGGCGTCGCGCGGGGACAGCGCGACCGCCCGCCGGTAGTCCTCGATCGCCTCGTCGATGCGCCCCCGGGCCGCCAGGAGGGCGCCGCGCGCCGCGAGCGAAGGGGAAGCCAATGGTGCTCTGCGTTCGGCCGCCTCCCAGTCCCTGAGCGCCCCTTCCGGGTCTCCGTCCCCGAGGCGTCGCAGCGCCAGCGCCTCGCGCGCGGGCGAGAACGACGCCTCGATCAGAAGCGCCGATTCGAACTCACGGCGCGCCTCCGACGGCCTGCCGGAGCGATCCAGCACCAGCCCCAGGTCGTAGTGGACCACCGCGTTGTCCGGGGCCTTCTTCAGCGCCTCCCGGAACAGCGACTCGGCGACCGCGTTGCTCCCGACGGCGCCGAAGAACAGCGCTGCGTTCACCACCGCCACCGGAACATCCCGACGGGGCAGCAGACGGCGCAGGAAGGCGGGGGCCGGATCGAGCCGCGCCGACGCCGCTTCGGCACGTCGCACCTGGTCCAGGACGGAGACCGCGAGGGACGGGTCGTCGAGGTCGATCGTGGGCGCTCCCTGGGGGCTCTCATCGCGCGTGAACACCGAGGCGGCCAGGTCCACGAACACCGGCCGCCAGCCGTGTCCCTGCGCCAGATAGCGCAGCAGACCGGCGGCCTCAGGGCTGTGGCGGTGGCTCCAGAGGACGGTGCGCGCGCCGAACCTGGTCGCGGTCTCCTCGAACACCGACGGATCGGTCTGCAGCGCCAGGTAGGTCGAGAAGAGCGCCTGGTCGTGCACCTCGAGGCGTCCGTCGATGAAGGTGCGCCGGGAGGGCTGGAATCGCCACGCGAGATAGCCGCCCATCGTCATGTCGTGGATCACTTCGCCCGGAGGGTCCCCCTCGAGGATGAAGTCGGCGGCCCCCTCGGGGTAGAAGCCGGGGGCCCATCCCCGTCCGAAGTAGCGCTGCGTCCCGTCGCGCTCGAAGAAGCGGTTCGACCAGACATCCGCGAGAAGGAACAGGGTCAGGGCCGGAAGGAGCAGCCCCGCGATGCCCGTCGTGAGCCGCCGCCCGATGGAGACCCCGCGCGCGGACGCCGCGAAGCGTGACCCCGCCCGGCGCAGCGCCTCGTCAAGCCCCTGCACCGCGCCCGGCACCGCGGCCAGGGCGAACAACGGAATATTGCGCCGCGCCAGGAGGGCCAGAGCGAGAAGCGCCGTCAGCACGGGCGCGTCCGAGACGCGCACCGACCTCCAGCCGACGATCATCGCCAGCATGACGACAACCGCGAGGATGGCGAAGGCGGCGATCGACGCGGTCGGATCGTATCCCCCGAACGGAGGCTGGAACTCGGCGATGCTGCGCGCGTAGACGTTGTCCGTGGCGATCCGTTCGAACAGGAGTCTCCACGGCAGGCCCCATCCCGCCCAGCCATACGGCGTCAGGAGGGTCGCCCCGAGCGCGAGGATCGCGATCCACGCGGTGCGGCTCCGGGAGGACCAGCCCCGGGCCGGTTCCGCCTCCGGGCGCGACCTGCCCCAGGTCTCGAGACCGTCCCCGGCGATCGTGAGGACCAGGACCGCCGCACCGACGACGAACAGCGCGTGACAGTTCGCCCACAGGGCCATGAGCGGCGGCACGAGGAGCATCAGGACCGGGCGTCGGCGGCGCTCGCCCAGCAGGAAGAGAAGAGCGGCGAGGAACAGGAAGGACAGGGCCTCGGGCCGCAGCGTGAACCGCTCCTGCGAGGCGAGGATGGCCAGAAACAGGAGGGGTGCTGCGACGGCCGGGGAGACGTCCCGCCGCAGCGCCGTCACCATGGCCAGGCTGAAGGCCCCCGCGATGAGCGCGATCTTCAGACCCTCGAGCCCCGGCCAGCCGGCCGAGCGGTGCACCAACGCCAGCAGCACCTGGAACAGCCAGTGCAGATCGGTCCACGGATGCCCGGCCGACGCATAGGTGAAGGTATCGACCCGAGGGACGGCCCCCTCCTGCAGGATGCGCTGCCCGGCCAGGAGGTGCCAGTGCAGGTCGACCTCGGCGAGCTGCGTCAGGCAGAACGAGGCGCAGAGCAGGATGAGGAGCCCAAGGCCGACCCGGGCGATCCAGTCGCTCATGCAGGCCGCAGATTTCCAGGGGCGCGGCACGCGGTCAGCGCCGCGTCCCCGTGCCTATAGGACCGGAACGGAAGGAGCCCGTCCGGCAACTCGACGCCCACGGAGGACCGGTGTTCCACGATCACCATGCCCCCGGGCGTCAGAAGACGCGCCGACAGCGCGAGCACTTCCGCCAGGGCGGGATCGTCGTAGGGAGGATCGAGATAGACAATCTCGAAGCGCTTCCCGGTGGTCCCGAGGCGGCGGAGGGCGGCGCGCGCGTCTCCCTCGACGATCTCGGCGGCACCGGACCACGCTCCGAGCTTGAGGTTCTCGGCGATCAGGCCGAGGGCGATCGGGTCGCGCTCCAGGAAGACAGCTCGACCGGCGCCGCGGCTCAACGCCTCGCAGCCGACGGCGCCCGTGCCGGCGTACCCGTCCAGGAAACGCGCTCCTTCGATGCGCGCTCCCAGGATGTCGAACAGCGCCTCGCGCACCCTGTCGGATGTCGGCCGGGTACGAAGTCCCCGCGGCGCCTTCAGCCGGCGCCCCCTGGCTTCTCCGCCCGTGAGTCGCAAGACCGCTCCAATGCCCGTCAACGAGGGCCGAGGATTATACACCGCGCCGATCACGGCACCTTTCCTTGACTTCCACCGATCCCCCCGGTACGATCTCGCGCAACTTCATCAAGGAGTTGAGTTTCTGCCATGCGGGTCATGAGGGAAGAGCGCGGTAGGTGATGAATCGGCTGACGCGGGGGGGTCTTCTCGCCCTGGCGCTCCCCACGCTCTACGGCGCAATCCTCCTCCTGGCTCCGACCCCGGGTGCCGCGGCCCTTCTGGCCCTGCGGCCGGGCTCCATCGATCATCCCCTGCACCTCATCGGGGCCGATTTCGATCAGGACGGCTACGACGACCTGGTGGTCGCCAACTTCGAGGCCGGGACGGTCACCGTGCTGATCAACCAGAAGGACGGGACGTTCGCGCTGCAGAAGGATTCCCCGAACATCGTCGGAGCGGCCACCATCAACCAGCCGACCCTGGGGCCCGTGTTCCTTGCCACGGGCGATTTCAATCCCGAGGACGTCGACGGCGACCGCGTGAACAACGACGTCGACAACTGCCCGAACGTCTACAACCCGCCGAATTGCCCGGCGAACGACAAGATCAATTCGCCAGAGTGCTTCGTGGACAACCCGTGCAAGAACCCCGCGAAGGTCCCCGTCGACTGCGCGATCAAGGACCCGGTCACGTCCCAGTGCGACAGCGACGGCAACGGCGTCGGAGACCAGTGCCAGATTCTGGACTCCGCCTGCCAGAACATCGATACCGATCTCGATCTCGTGCCGGACTATGACCAGTTCGCGGTGCCGGCGAGGCTCGACAACTGCCCGCTCAATCCCAACCCCGGGCAGGAGCCGGAGACGGCCGCGGGGATCGACGGAATCTGCGGGACGCCGGACGACAATCTCTTCCTCGTCCCCGCCGGCGCGCAGTGCGGCGTCCAGCAGACTCCGAAGGTCGGCGCCGTCTGCTCGCGCAGCAACGACCTGGTCGTCGTGAACAGCAGCTCGGGGGGCGGCTCGGCGCTGGGGCTGGTGCGAGTCCGGGTCAACGACACGACGGGAGGGCTGCTCAACCGTTTTTCTCTGCAGGCAAGCTTCGGGGCGTCCCATGCCGTGGTGGCCGACTTCAACGGCGACCTCCGACTCGACATCGTGGTCTCCAACACGGGGAGCGACGCCCTGCAGTTCTTCCCGGGCGCCGTGGGAGGCGACATGGGAGAGGTCTGCCTGGGCGGCAGCAACGCCGGCAGGTCGTGCGTGTCGTCCGTCGATTGTCCGGGCGGCACGTGCCAGCCGACCACCGTCCTCCTCGCGGGGGGGCTCTGCTCGGGTGGCACGCTGAACGGCATGTCGTGCGCGACCAGCGTCAATTGCTCCGGCGGCGGGACCTGTCGCCTTTCCCCCGTCCCCGGAATCAGCGCGACCTGCACGGGCGGCTCCGATCCCGGCAAGGCGTGCACAGTGGACACGGATTGTCCTTCCCGCGGGACCTGCCGCTCCCCCACCGGGCCTGAGGGGGTGGCGGCCGCGGATTTCAACGGCGACAAGGTTCCCGACCTGGCCTTCGCCAACCGCATCGCGGGGAACGTCGGCATCCTGCTGAACGGTGGAGCGGCCGCGTTCACTCCGGCTCCGGGCTCCCCCTTCCCGGTTCCGGGCCAGCCGGTCGACGTGCTCGCGGGGTCCCTCAACGGAGACGCGTGCGCCGATCTGGTCGTCCTCGAACAGGGATCGCTGAGCTGCCAGGGCGGCACGAGTCCCGGGGCGTCCTGCCTCATCGACCCGGACTGTCCGGGTGGCGGCCTCTGCCGTGTCCCGGGGAGTCACGGGACGATCAGGGTCTTCACCACGACCTGCACGCAGGGCTCCCTGGTGGCGGGGCAGAGCATCGATCTCGGAAGCGGCCACGTCCCGCGCGGCGGCGCCCTGGTCGATCTCGACGGGGACGGCAACCTCGACTTGGCGGTCGCCGATTTCAGCGGCGGGCAGGTCCTGATCTACAGCGGGTCCGGCGGCGCGACGTTCGCGCCGGCGGTCACGCTGACGGGGCTGGCGAATCCGTCAGCCGTGGCGACACTCGATTACGATCACGACGGCAGACTGGATCTCGCGGTCCTCGGATACTCCGACAACAGCATCACCCTGTACCGGAACAGCGGATCCCCCGGCAGCCTCGCCTTCTCTCTCGCCCCGACCTCGCCCGTGTCTCCCTGGAGAAACATCGCGGCGATGGCACTGTTCCCCGCCGACGCCTCCGTGGGACAGGACGTGGTGATGCTCAACACCACTCCGCCGCGTCTTGACGTCCTGTCCGGCACCGGCACCACCTTCCGCGGACTGCCGCCGGAGCCGCTCCTGGGCCCGCTGCGCGCCACCGGAATGACCGTGGCCGATCTTCGACAGGACGGTGTCTCCGACCTCCTCGTGCTCGACGACGACACGGCGGGGACCGTCACGCCTCTCATCACCGAGCTGACCGGCGTGCAGACGGAGCGCCCGACCTTCCCCGCCGGGAACGGGCCGGTCTCCGCCACCGTCGCGCCGCTCACTCTGCACGGAAACGACTACGACCAGGACGGAGTACTCGACGACGTCGACGACTGCCCGACGCGCTACAACCCGCCGAACTGTCCGGCGAACGACACGATCGGCTTTCCGCACTGTTTCGTGGAAAACCCCTGCACCGATATCATCAAGGCTCCGGTCAACTGCCTGACCAAGGACCCGATCACGTCCCAGTGCGACAGCGACGGCAACGGCGTCGGCGACCAGTGCCAGATTCTCGACGCCGCCTGCCAGAACATCGATACCGATCTCGACCTCGTGCCCGACTACGATCAGTTCTCGATCCCCCCGAAGCTCGATAACTGTCCATGGACCGCGAATGCCGACCAGGCCGACGCCGACGGCAACCATATCGGCGACATCTGTGACGGCAGCGGCTGCGACATCATTTCGGGCGCCGGCGGCATCTGTCACGCCGGACCGAGGGCGAACGCCCGGTGCAGCACCGCGGCCGATTGCGACGCTCCGGTGAACGACGCCGTCGTGGTCGATCAGGCCGGCGGAGCGTTGTCCTTCCTGATCGGGGACGCTTCGGGCAGCCTCCGGCCGGCGCCCGGGACCTGGTCCGCGATCGGCGGGCTCGCCAATCCGGTGGCCGCGGTCGTCGGACGCTTCGCCTACACCTGCACCGGGCTGATCTGCGCCGGCGGCAGCAACGTCGGCCAACCGTGCACGGGCGACGTCGATTGTCCCGGCGGGCACTGTCAGAGCTTCCCGCTGGTGTGCGACTCCAAGTCGGACCCCGCCCTGATGGTTGCCGAGAAGGGGGCCCCGGGAAGCGGTGACGACGACCTGAAGCTGTTCTTCGGCGACGGCGCCGGGGGCTTCGCGCCGCCCGCGTCACCGGTCGCCGCCCAGGCCCCCCTGCAGGGGGACCCGAGTCATCTGCTGATAGCACCCGAGCAGAACGTCTGCGGCAACCCGTGGCTGACGTTGAGCGATCAGCGCTACCACTTCGACGACGACAACACGACGAGCGTGATCGCCGTGGTCGAGCCGGGCACGTCCACCGTCGACGTTCTCCTCCCGAGCAACGAAGGGCCGGCGCCTCCTCCCGGGAACCCCAATCCCCTGACCTTGCCGTCATCGCCGGTGGACGCCACGTTCGTGGATGTCAATCAGGACGGGTACGTCGATCTGGTCGTCCTGTCGTCGGGGGACGGCGACCCCGCGACTCCGAACCTCACGATCTTCCTGGGGATCGGAAACGGATTGTTCTTCACCGATCCGTCGTTCAACCCGACCGACGTTCCGGACGGGATGACTTTCCTGGCGACGGGACAGGTCAATCTGTCCGTCGACTCGACCTACCCGGACGTGGTCCTGTTCGACAGCGTGAGTCGGAGTCCGGTCATCATGACCAACATCGTCCCGGAGCGGGCCGACATCGACCATTCCGGGCGCGTGGACGGCTACGACCTCGCGCTCCTGGCCCGCTCGTTCGGTTCGGTGCGCGGCGAGGATTTCACGATCCAATCCGACGGCACGCTGCTGCAGAACCCCGATCTGGGGTCGACCCCTGCGTATACGCCGACCCGCCTCCTGGTCGGAAGCGGTGTGCGCAAGGAGGGCATGGACCTGCCCGTGCAGACCGGCACGAGCGGCTTCCTCTTCTGCGATCAGGTGCTCCAGCCGCTCACGGGACTCTACGGCCTTCCCGTGGACGTCAATCTCGACGGCCGGGTGGACGGTACGGACCTCGCGCTGATCGCGAGCCGGTTCGGCAGGACCATCCCCTGAGGATTACTCCCCATCCTCCTCCGGGTACATGTTGTAGTAGAAGCAGAAGGTCACGCCTTCCCTGG
Source organism: Candidatus Dormiibacterota bacterium (assembly GCA_035635555.1). Classification (NCBI taxonomy): domain Bacteria; kingdom Bacillati; phylum Candidatus Dormiibacterota; species Candidatus Dormiibacterota bacterium. The sequence continues at coordinate 181,246 of DASQAT010000028.1, read as the reverse complement.
GCTCCGGGAAGTCCGGCGGCAGCGGCGGGAGAGGGCTGCTGCTGGTCAAGGCGTCCGCCGACGCCCGGTCGAACGGAGCGACACCGGAAGGACGCACGGCCTGCACGCTCGATATCGCTCCATCTTTTTCTATCACGAAGCGCTGGCAGACCCATCCGCGGATCCCGTTCTGCGCGGCCAGAGGAATCCGTGCGTACCAGTTGTTGCGGATGACGAGATAGATTCTGCGGGCGTAGTCGCCCCACGGGAATCCCTGCGTGTCGAACGACATGGTGCCGTAGCTGCCGCCACGCAGGTACGCCGGATTGTTGAACTGGAACTTGTACTCTCCGGCCTTGAGATCCGAGAGCGCCTGCTTCAGGCTCTCGCGCGGGTCATCCCCCTGCTCGGCGGTCCCCTCGGGTACGCCGGGATCAACCAGAGGGCTCCCCTCCCGGCCGGGCGCCGCCTGTCTTCCCGGCGCGCTCTCCGGAGATCTTCCCTGCGCGCGCGGCCCGTCCGGTCTCGGCGCGGAGGCAATCTGCGGGGTGCTGTTGCGGGCGACTGCCCCGGTCCCCGTCGCGCCGTCCCCGCTGGACGACGACCCGCGGCGCGCCCGGCTCTGCGCCTCGACATCCTCCCTTCCCTGCGCGCGTTTGGGATCCGGCTTGACCCTGTCGATCGACGTCCCTTCCGAGTGAGGATCGATGGAGAATCGCTTGGCGTCGGGCGGCGTGCGCGTCTCCTGACGCGCCCGGCGATCCTTGTCCGACGCGAGCGGTGCTGTGGGGTTCTTGCTGCTCGCCTCGTCGTGCGGGACGCTCACGTAAGCGAACTTCAACGGAATGTTCCGCTTCTCGGACTGTCTTGGCGCCGGGGCCGGCCCGCCCGCCAGAGCCGCGGGCGGCTCGGGCCGCGCCGGCGGGAGGCGGGGGGAGAGAAAGGTGATGATCGACTGCGGCAGGAATCTGGAGGCCGCGATCGGCCCGAACATGACGAGCAGGAGCAGCAGGAGGTGCAGCCCGATTGACAGGAGGACGGCCTCCGATCGGCCGACCTTGAGGGTCGGCGTCTCGACAGGCTCGCTCAGGGACAGAAATTCCATGGTGCTTCACCCGGGGACTTCAGGGCGTTACAGGGCCGCGGCGATCTGGTGGAATCCGCGGCGGATGGCGTTCATGTCCGTCTCCCGGAACTCGGGGTGCACCCGGTTCGTCAGAAGAACGTAGATGCGCCGCGCGTCCGGATCGATCCACAGGGAGGTTCCCGTGAACCCCGTGTGCCCGAACGACCGGCGCGACAGCGCCCCTTCCGCGGCGGTGCCGGGACTCGAGGCCAGCAGGAACCCCAGGGAGCGGTCCTCTCCGAGCCCCGCAGTGAGGTTGGTGCTCATGAGCAGGCGTTGCGATTCCTCCAGGAGCCCTGTCCCCGGGCCCAGGACCTCCCGCGCCATCAGGTGGACCGCCCGCGCCGTCCCGAACAGGCCGGCATGGGCGCTGATCCCGCCGAGAGCGCGGGCGTTCAAGTCGTGCACCACACCCCAGGCCACCTCCGCGCGCCAACCATTGTAACCATCCCCTTCCGGCCCGGCGAGGAGCCGCTCTTTCCGGTTTCCCTCCTCGGTCGCGGCAATGCGCCTTTGGAGGGCCGGTTCGGGTCGGTAGAGCAGGTCCGTGATCTGCAGAGGGCCGGTGATCATCTCCGCGAACAGACGCTCCAGAGACGCTCCGCCCGCTCGCTCCAGCGCGAACCCCAGCAGGATATACCCGGGGTCCGAATACACCACCCGGGCGCCGGGCGGCCGATCCAGGGCCAGGTCTTTCAGGGACCGGAGATACTCCTCCCGGCCGGTGGCGTGGACGTAGAGCGGCTTCCAGGCCGGCAGACCGGACCGGTGCGTGAGGAGATCGAGGAGACTGATGCGCGAGGCCTCATCCTCCCGGTCCCATTCCGGCAGGAGGCGCACCAGCCGATCCTCGCAGCGCAGCCGGCCCGCCGACGCGAGTCGCGCCGCCAGGAGCGCCCCCGCGAAAGGCTTCGTGAGGGACGCGAGGTCGTAGAGGGTCGAGGTCGCGGCCGGAATTCGCCGCGGACGCACCACGGCCAGGCCGAGAGCTCCCTCCGCGAGAACACGACCCTCCTCGGCGACGAGGTAGGACGCTCCAGGGAAGTCGCCGGCCTCGACGTGGGCGCGGAGGTACTCCTCGACACGGACGTCGCCGTTCACCGGACGCCGTCCCGGCCCCCCGCAGGGCGGCCGGCCGCGGCGATCTGCTCCACGATCCGCAGGGCGGTCTCGAGCGCGCGCAGGCCCTCGTCCGCCGACACACCCGGGGCATCCTCTCCTCTCACGCGGCTCACGAAGGCGCGCAGCTCCACCAGGAGCGGCTCCTCGCGATCCGCCGACAGCTGTTCGCGGACGATCTCCGGCGGCGCCCCCGCCGCGCGCTTCAGGGTGTAGATCACCCCCTCCTGTCCGGCGTAGTCGATGGACAGGTAGGAGTCCGCCTCGAAGACGCGCAGCTTGCGGACCCGGTCGGTGCTGATCCGGCTGGCGGTGACGTTGGCGACACACCCGTTCTCGAATCGCAACCGGGCGTTGGCGATGTCGACCTTGTCGGTCAAGGCGTGCACTCCCACCGAGTCGATCGAGGCGATGGGGGACGGCACGAGACTGAGGATCACGTCGAGGTCGTGAATCATCAGGTCCAGGACGACGTCCACGTCCGTGCTGCGCGCGGTGAACACCCCCAGGCGGTGTGTCTCGATGAAGCGCGGGTCGCGCACGCGGTCTCGCGCCGCCCGCACGATCGGATTGAAGCGCTCCGTGTGGCCGACCAGGAGGAGCTTCCCCGCGCGCTCCGCCTGCCGCGTCATGGAGACCGCTTCCTCGAGACTCGCGGCCATCGGCTTCTCGACCAGGACCGCCAGGCCGCGCCGCAGGCACGCCTCGACGATCGGGGCGTGCGCCGAGGTCGGTACGGCCACGCTGACCGCCTCGAGGTCGCTCGGCAGGTCCGTGAAGGAGCTCAGGGCGGGAACGCCGTGGCGCGAGGCGACCGAGGCGGCGCGATCCGGGTCGGCGTCCACCACCGCCACCAGGTCGGCCTCCTCCAGGCCGGCGTAGATCCGCGCGTGGTGCTGACCGAGGCTGCCGACACCGATCACCGCGACACGGACCGGGCGGCGGCCGGAGGTCCCCATGAAGCCGCCCTTCAGCGGATCACGCCGCGGCGGCTTCCGCGGATGAAGGCGGCCAGGGTCTGCACCTCCGGCTGGGCCGGAAACTCGGCCTGCAGGCGATCGAGAGCCTCCTGGAGGGTGAGCCGCGAGCGGAACAGGATGCGGTACGCCTGCCGGAGAGCCTGGATCGCCTCCGGAGCGAACTGCTTGCGCTCCAGTCCGACCATGTTGATGCCGAAGCTCTTGGCGCGGTTGCCGACGGTCAGGACGTAGGGCAGGGCGTCCTGCGTGATGACCGAGTACCCTCCGATGTAGGCATGCGCACCGACTCGGCAGAACTGGTGCACGCCGGAGAACGCCCCGATCGTGGCTCCATCCTCGACCACGACGTGCCCGGCCAGAGTCGCGGCGTTCGCGAATATGACCTGGCTCCCGACGCGGCAATCGTGCGCGACGTGCGTCTGGGCCATCAGGAGATTCCCCGACCCGATCCGCGTCACCCCACCTCCCCCCACGGTACCGCGATGAACCGTCACTCCCTCCCGGAAGATGTTGTCGTCGCCGATCTCGATCGTGGTCCGCTCCCCCCGGTACTTGAGATCCTGGGGCGCCATTCCGATGCACGCGAAGGGGAAGACGCGGCAACGGGCGCCCATCACCGTGGGGCCCTCGACGACCGCGTGCGGGCCGATCTCGCAGCCGGGCCCGACGGTCACGTCGCGGCCGATGACGCTGAAGGCTCCGACCGTCGTCCCGTCACCCAGGCGCGCCCCCGCGTCGATTTGAGCGGTGGGATGGAGTCCGGCGGGGGCGGTCATGGGACCTCCGGTTGCGCGGGGCCGTCCCGATCGACCATGGACGAGAACAGCTCGGCCTCGGCGACCAGGCCTCCGTCCACGAACGCCTCACCTCGCAGCCGGGCGGAACGCGAGCGCAGCTTCAGGACTTCCACCTCGAAGCGCACCTGATCGCCCGGTGTCACCGGGCGCCTGAACCGGGCGCGGTCGATGCCGGCGAAATACACCAGCTTGCGCTCGCGGTCCGGGACACCGCGCAGGAGCAGCACCGCGCCGACCTGGGCCATGGCCTCGACGATCAGGACTCCCGGCATCACCGGATTTCCAGGAAAGTGTCCCTGGAAGAACGGCTCGTTGAACGTGACGTTCTTGATCCCGACCACCTTCCGCCCTTCCTCCATCGACACGATCCGGTCCACCAGCAGGAAGGGATACCGGTGCGGCAGGATCGCAAGAATCTGGCGGATGTCGAGGACGCCCTGCGGTTCGTCCATGTCCCCCTCGTCGCGCTGCGCGCCGCGCTGTCTAGGAGCGTCGCGCCCGGCGCGCCCGCGCTGATTTCGCCGACGGACGACCGCTCTTGCCCTGACCCGCGGCGCGCTCCAGGCGGGCGACGGCCCGCAGCAGATCCGGCAGGCGGCGGAGAGCCGCCTGGCTTCGCTTCCACTCGCGATGGTCCGAGGCCGGGTGCCCCACGACGAAGGAGCCGGCCGGCAGGTCCTGCAGGACCGCCGACTTGGCCCCGACCACCGTACGATCCCCGAGTACGAGGTGCCCCGCCGCCCCCGACTGCCCGGCCACGATCACGCCGCGGCCGAGACGCGTGCTGCCGGCGATCCCCGACTGGGCCACGAGCACAGAGCCCTCGCCGATCGACACGTTGTGGCCGATCTGCACGAGGTTGTCGATCTTCGTTCCGCGCCCGACCATCGTACTGCCAAACGTCGCCCGGTCGATGGTCGTGCAGGCGCCGATCTCCACGTCGTCTTCGATCACGACGTTGCCGACCTGGGGGATCTTGGCCCGCGCTCCGGCGGCCTCTGCATAGCCGAAGCCGTCGCTGCCGACGACGCTGGATGCATGCACGATGACCCTCGCCCCCAGAACGGAGTGGGAGTAGACCACGACACCCGGGTGCAGCACCGTGTCCTCGCCTATCCGCACATCGTCGCCCAGGACGACACCGGGCAGGAGGGCGGCGCGGTCCCCGATCGAGCAGTCGCGACCGGTGACGACGAACGGTCCGATCGAGACGTCCCGCCCGATACGCGTCCCCTCTCCCAGCACGGCCTGCGGGCTGAGCCCGGGCGCCGGCCGCGCCTGCTCGTAGAAGAGGCCCATCGCCGCGGCCAGGGCGACGTACGGGTTCTTGACCAGGATCAGGTTGCGCCCCGGGGCGATCCCCTCCTCGCTCACGATCAGGCCGGCGGCGCGGGACCCCTCGGCGGCCCGCCGGTAGCGCGGATGCGCCACGAAGCTGAGGTCCTCGGGGCCGGCCTGGTCGAGCGGCTTGATGCCGGAGACCGTGCGACTGGAGTCGCCGCGCACGGTCCCTTCGACACGGGAGGCAATCTCACCCAGCGTGTAGGCTCCCAACGGAGCGTCCTTCAGCGGCCCCCCGGCGGCTTCGGCGCATCCTTCGGCGCCTCCTTCGGCTTTTCGGGGGTCTTCTTGGGCTGGGCCTTCCCGGTGGCGGGCAGGGCCGCGGCCTTGTGCATGTCGTTGAACTTCTGGATCAGGTCCTGGGTGACGTCGACCTGGGGCGAGTTGTAGGCGATGACGCTCTTGTCGAGGACCAGCGTGAAGTTCCTTTCCTTGCCGTAGACCTCGAGGGTCTCGACGAGCATCTGCTGGAAGCGGTTCTGGACGTCGTTGAGCTGGGACTTCATCTCCCGCGTGGCGTCGTCGTTGAGCCGGTTCAGCTCGATCATCTTGTTCTGGATGTCCTTCTGCATCTGCGCGGCCTTGTCCTCGCTCAGGCTCTGCTGCTGCTGGCGCAGCTTGTCCTTCAGGGCGTCGATCTCGGCCTGCTTCTTGTCGATCTCGGCCTGCAGGCGGTCGCGCGCGTCGTTCAGGTCCTGGTTGTATTTCTTGCCCACCTCGGTGAGCTTCCACACGGTCTCCGGATCGAAGACGCCGACCTTCGGCGGCTCGGCGGGCTGCGCGGGCAGGGACGTGGCGCCGAAGGTGAGGAGCAGACAGACCAAGGGGCCGCACAACCATCGTGGCATCGAGGGTCTCCTTGACTCGCGACAGCGGGCCATGACTATACCACAGAGATCCGGGGCGTACATGGGCGGCGGGCCTCCTAGAAAGTGGTGCCGATGCTGAAGATGAAGTTGCTGGGGTCCTCGCCCTTCTGCGGGTTCTGGATGAAGCCGTAGATCAGACGCAGGGGCGCCTGGAAGACCGGCAGGTAGAAGCGCAGCTCGAAGCCGTAGTCGACGCGCATGTCGTTCAGCCGGATCTTCTGCCCGTCGTCGAAGGCGTTGCCCGCGTCGTAGAACAGGGCGAATTCGACCGCGTCGGCCAGCGGAACCGTGTACTCGGCGTTGAGCAGGATGTACTGGTTGCCACCCGGAAACACGGTGCCGAAGACGCCATCCCCGTTCGTGTCCTCGCCCGGATCGAGGCGGCAGTTGCCGTTGTCGAACTCGCCCGGATCCTGCTTGCCGTTCATGTTCGGATCGTCCGCCGGGCAGAACGGGGTCCAGATCCCGTCCGGGCGGTCCTCGCCCAGATCGAGCCGGCCGTTTCCGTTTCTGTCCTCGGTGTCCAGGATTCCGTTCCCGTTCTTGTCCTCGCCCGGATCGAGGACCCCGTTGTGGTTCAGGTCCTCCGTGTCGAGAATGCCGTTGTTGTTGGCGTCCTCGGCTGGATCGAGAAGGCAATTGCCACGGTCCGGCTCGTTCTTGTCCTGGACCCCGTTGCCGTTGAGATCCTCGCAGGGCTCGAAGACCCCGTCCGGGTTGCGATCCTCCGGAGTGTCGATGAATCCGTTGTGGTTGACGTCGACGTCGCGCCGCGCCGGACTGACCGTGCGGCTCTTGAATACGCGCAGGGACCTCTCGCCTCCGAGGAAGTAGCGCTCAAAGACCGGCACGACGCGCCCTCCGAAGGGCGAGACGTACCCGTAGGCGGCGTTCAGCCCGATGTAATGCTTGCGCGAGAGACCGGGGAGGTACAGCGTGGCGTCGAATCGGGGCTTGTAGAAGAAATTGTCCCCGCCGAGGAACCCTCCCGCATACTCCATGCTCCCCTGCACGCGGTAGCCGCGCGTCGGGCGGAAGTAATTGTTGCGGGTGTCCACGGTGTACAGCGTCGTGAGGCTGCTCGTGGCGCTGTTCTGGCGGTTGACCGGGAACCCGGCCGTGGTCGTCAGGAGATCCACGTTCTCGTAGCCGTAGGCCACGTCGAACCGGCTGAATACGCCGAGCAGCCGCCCGAGGGAGAGGGTGCCGCCGCTGCCGATCTGGCGGAATCCGGTGTAGTCGGTCTGGCGCCGGAACAGGGAGAACCCCAGCGTCCAGGGGTGTCCGAGGAACCACGGCTCCGTGAAGTTGAAGGAGTAGCGGTTGGCGCGCGTGCCGGTCTGGACGTAGGTCGAGAAGATCTCCCCCCGGCCGAGGAAATTGCGCGTGGAATACGACGCCTGGAAGAACCCTCCCTCCAGTCCGGAGACGCCGCCGCCCACCTGGATCTCGTTGCGGCTCGATTCGACGCCCTGCACCAGGATGTCGACGTGGTCGGTCTCCCCCTTCGGTTTCACCGCCGGGTCGTCGCCGACCTGGAAGTATCCGAGCTGGGCGATCTTGCGCAGCCCCAGGCGCATGCGGCGCACGTTGAACAGATCCTCCTCGGTCAGAGGCATCTCCCGCCGCAGGACGCCGTCGCGCGTCGTGGTGTTGCCGCCGAACTCGATGCGATCCACGAAGTACTTCTTGTCCTCGGTGATCGCCAGGGTGAGGTCGGCGGTGCGCTCATGCTTGTCGATCCGGGGATCGATCGACACGTAGAAGTACCCCCGCTCGCCGTAGTCCTCCTCCAGCCGCTTGGTGCCGAACTTGAGGGCCGAGTCGTTGAACACCATGCCCGCGCGCAGAGGCACCCGCGCCATCACCTCGGGTCCGCTGAAGACGCTGTTCCCTTCGATGTCGATCTTGCCGACCTTGTACTGCGCCCCCTCGTCGATCGGAACGGTGAGGTGCACCCACTTCTTCGGCGGCGTCTCGCTCTTCTTCTTGGCCTTCAGCTCGGCCTTGACACGCCGGGTCCGCTGCTTCTCCGTCTCGCCCGGCGGAGCCGGGGCGGGGGGCGGCTCCTCGAAGTCCTCCTCGTCTTCATCCTCGAGTCCTTGCGCGCCCGGTGTCGTGCCCGGCGCCACCAGGGTCAGGCTCTTGGGGGTGCCCTGTGGTTTCTTGGGCTTGCCGCCCACGAGCTCCACGATCTCGGGCTGGATGGCGATGTCGAGGTAGCCGACCGATTTGTACGACGTGCGGATGTTCTCCGCGTCCTGGTCGAACTTGGCCGGATGATAGAGGGTCTTGGACGAGGCCCACGAAGTCAGCCAGAAGGCCTGCTTGGTGAGCTTCAGCATCTTGCGCAGACGCCGGTCCGTGAACATCGTGTTCCCCGTGAAGTCGATCTTCTTGATCTTGGTCTTGGCCCCCTCGCGAATGTGGAAGGTCACTTCGCGCTGCCCCTGGCCGACCGGGGTCAGGCGCGCCTTGGCCCGCGCCTGCAGGTACCCCTTCTCCGCCAGGAGCTGCTCGATGGCCGCCTCCGCTCGGCTGAGAACCGAGAAGTCCACCGGCTGCCCGCGCTTCACCTCGCACTTCGCCTGGTTCAGCCGTTCCTGGATGTTGGCCTCGGTCACGGCCTTCATGCCGACGAACGCGACGTTCCCCACCAGAGGCCGATCGCGCACGTGGAAGATCAAGTCGTAGACGTTCCCCTCGCGCTTGCGCGATTCGACGTTGATGTCGTCGAAGAGGTCCAGGTCCCAGAGGCGGCGGAACTCGTCCTGGATGGCGCGCTCGTCGTACGGGTCGCCCGACTTGAGGTGCAGGCTGTTGAAGAACGCGGTGTCCGACACCCGGATGTTGCCGTCCACGACGATCCGTCCGATGACTCCCTTCCCTCCGCCGGCCGGGGCCTCCGGTGCCGTGGCCCCCTCCGGCTCTCCCCCGGGTCCGGGTTCCGGAGATTGCGGCCCCGTCTCGGGTCCGCGGTTCTTGTCCTGCGGGGAGGGGGCCGCCTCGGCCGGGGGGGCCGGGGTGGGTGACGGGGCCGGGCCGGGCGGCGCGGCGCCCGCTGGCGTGGGCCCCGGGGAGGCCTCCTGAGCGCTGGTCGCGACCTGTCCATCCGGAGCGGCGAGCGGGACAGCGCCCCGGATGATGGTCAGAGGGACGGCGAGGGCCAGGATCGCTGCGAACACCGGCGGGCAGACACGTACGGCGCGCGGCACGCGGTCTCCTAGCGGCACCGTACGGGCGCGGTAGTGGCGGGATTCGGTATCAGCGGGCGATCTCGATCGGCTCCCGGAAGGCCAGCCGCTCCTGATCGACGAAGATCTCGATCTCCCCGTTCTCGGGGAACTTTCCGAGAATGAGACTCTCCGACAGGGCATCCTCAATATTCTTCTGGATGGCACGGCGGAGCGGGCGCGCGCCGTAGGAACGATCGCTGCACGTCTTGTCGATCAGCCAGCGGTACGCTTCGTCGGTGAGCGTCAGGCGGACCCCCCGATCCGCCAGGCTGGCGTTGAGCTGGCTGATCATCAAGCGGGCGATCGCCAGCAGGTCGTCATCCGACAGCGCGTCGAAGACGATGATCTCGTCGACGCGGTTGATGAACTCGGGATTGAGGACGGTCTTGACCTCCTTCAGCACCAGATCGCGGCGCTCGCGGTAGTCGCGCTGCCGATCGTCCGGGCTGCGGAATCCCATGGACCGGCCCTTCTGGATCAGTTGGGAGCCGATGTTGCTCGTCATCACCACGAGGCCGTTCTTGAAGTCGATCGTGTCTCCGAAGGCGTCGGTGATCTGGCCGTCCTCCAGGACTTGAAGGAGGACGTTCAGCACGTCGGGGTGGGCCTTCTCGATCTCGTCCAGCAGGATCACGCTGTAGGGCCTCCGCTTCACGCGCTCGGTGAGCTGCCCGCCCTCCTCGTAGCCGACGTAGCCGGGGGGCGAGCCGATCATCTTGGCGATGGCGTGCTTCTCCATGTACTCCGACATGTCGAAGCGCACGAGCGACTTCTCGTCGCCGAACAGGAACTCGGCGATCCCCTTGGCCACCTCCGTCTTGCCGACGCCGGTCGGACCCAGGAAGATGAACGAGCCGACCGGCCGCAGCGGGTTCTTCAGCCCCGCGCGCTGCCTCCGGGTGGCGCGCGCCAGGGCCGAGATCGCCTCATCCTGCCCGACGATGCGCCGGTGCAGGAACTCCTCCATCCTGATGAGCCGCTCCGCCTCCTCCTTCTTCACCGAGGAGATCGGGATCCCGGTCCACTTGGAGATCACCTCTTCGATGTCCTCCTGGGTCACCTCGAGGACGGCGCGGCGCTCCTCCTCCTCGCGCACCTTGAACTCGTCGTACTTCTTCCTGAGGAGGATCTCCTCGTCGTGCTGCTTCACCGCCTTTTCGAAGTCCTTGCGGAACAGGTAATTCTTCATGCTGCTGACGGCGCGCTCGATGTCACGCTCGAGGTCCCGGATCTCGCGGTAATTCATGCGCCGGCGAAGCTTGACGCGCGCCCCGGCCTCGTCGATCACGTCGATCGCCTTGTCGGGAAGGAAGCGATCGGTGATGTAGCGGTTGGACAGCGAGACGGCGGCGCGCAGCCCCTCCTCCGTGTAGCGGACCTGGTGGAACTTCTCGTAGCGCTCCTTGACGCCGCTCAGGATCAGGAGGGTCTCGTCCTCCGTGGGCGGGTGAAGGCGGATGGGCTGGAAGCGGCGCACCAGCGCCCGGTCCTTCTCGATGTAACGGTGATAATCCTTAGGCGTGGTGGCACCGATGCACTGCACCTCGCCGCGCGACAGGGCCGGCTTGATGATGCTGGCCGCGTCGAGCGAGCCCTCCGCGGAGCCCGCCCCGATGAGCGAGTGGATCTCGTCGATGAAGATGATGATGTCCTCGTTCCCGATGATCTCGGAGATGATCCCCTTCAGGCGCTCCTCGAACTGGCCGCGGTACTTGGTGCCGGCCACGATGAGGCACAGATCGAGAGCCAGGATGCGCTTGCGGGAGAGGGACACCGGCACGCTCCCTTCGGCGATCCTCTGCGCCAGCCCCTCGACGAGCGCCGTCTTGCCGACGCCGGGCTCGCCCAGGAGCACGATGCTGTTCTTGCGCCGTCGCGACAGCACCTGGATCATCCGCTGCAGCTCATTCTCGCGCCCGATGAGGGGATCGAACACCTGGCGCGCCGCCATCTCCGAGAGATCGCGCGCGAACTCGTTGAGGAACGGCGTCTCCTTGACCTTTTTCGGCAGCGCCCGCTGCTTCCACACGGCGACCGTGTCCTCGCGCAGGGCGTACAGACGCATCCCCTTCTCGGCCAGGATGCGGCCGGCCGCGGAGTCCTCGACGCGCAGGAGGCCGAGCAGGATGTGCTCGTCGCTGACGTACGGATGCAGGAGGCGCTCCGCCTCCTCCTCGGCGCACGCCAGGATCTTCTTGGTCTCTTCGCTGAACGGGATCTCGATGGGGGCCGCCTGCTTTTCCCCCGACGGTCCGCGGGCCTCCAGCTCGGCCCGCAGCAGCTCCAGGTTGACACCGGAGCGGCCGAACAGATCACGGACCAGGTCGTCGCCTTCCTTGATCAGTCCCAGGAGCAGGTGCTCGGAGCCGATCACCTTGCTCCCCATCTGGCTGGCCTCGTAGCGGGCGAGGAACAGGACCTTCTTGGCCTTCTCCGTGTACTTCTCGAACATATCCCGCCCGCCCGACTGTTCCGATCCGTCCGTAATTTTCAGCGGGGAACCTGCGTGGTTCCTGCTTGCACATTGTACCGGCTGCCCGCCGGATCCGTCAAGGAACCGTGCTCCATCCTCAGGACACGGCTGCACTTGGAGGCCAGTCGGGCGCTGTGGGTGACGAACAGGGTGGTCATGCCGCGCCGGCGGTGCAGGTCGAAGAGGAGCGCGAAGACGGCCTCGGCGTTTCTCTCGTCCAGATTGCCCGTCGGCTCGTCGGCCAGGAGCAGGGCCGGACCGCCGACGATGGCGCGCGCCACCGCCACCCTCTGCTGCTCGCCCCCCGACAGCTCCGTGGGCCGCCTGTCGGCACTGTCGAGGAGCCCGAGCTCCTGCAGCAGCGCCAGGGCGCGCTGCCGGGCCCGGCGCCGCTCCTCCCCGCGGATCAGGAGGGGCATCATGGCGTTCTCGACGGCGCTGAACTCCGGCAGGAGGTGATGGAACTGGAACACGAACCCCAGGTCACGGTTGCGATAGACGGCCCGCTCGTGCGCGCCGGCCGCGGCGACGTCGCGGCCCCGGAACAGGATCGAGCCCCGGTCCGGGCGATCGATGCCGCCGATCAGGTGCAGAAGGGTGGTCTTGCCGGTGCCCGACTCTCCCAGGACGGCGACCATCTCCCCGCGCCGCACCTCCAGGTCAAGGCCCCGCAGCACCTCCACCCGCCGTCCCTCCGGACCGAACGACTTCCAGAGATCGGCGCAACGCAGGATCGGCTCGCCCGCCGGGCTACTCATAGCGCAGGGCCTCCGACGGGTCGAGGCGCGCCGCTCTCCAGGAAGGGTAGAGCGTCGCCAGGAACGACACTCCCACCGTGGCCACCGCCACCGTCACGACATCGAGGGGGCGGATATGGAACGGCACGTACGGGATGAAGTAGACGTCCACCGGAAGGGCGATCAGACGGTAGCGGTCCAGGATCCAGGCGAGGAGTATTCCGAGGACGATACCCGCGCCGGTGCCGAGGGCCGCGATGATCAGGCCCTGCATGAGGAAGATGCGCCGGATGCCCTGGGACGTCGCCCCCATCGCCAGGAGGACGCCGATGTCGCGCATCTTCTCCATGACCATGAGGATGAGGATCGAGATGATGTTGAGCGCCGCCACCAGGACGATGAGGCCGATGGCGATCGACATGCCGAGCTTCTCGAACCGCAGGGCCGAGAAGAATGTCCTGTTCATCCGGATCAGGTCGTTCACGTAATAGCCGGACCCGAGTGTCTTCTGCACGGCCTGCGACGCCTCCTGCAGTCTCTGGGGAGCCTTCACCCGCGCCTCGATTGCACTGGCCTGTGCCGGCTGGAGCCCCACGAAACGCCGGGCCGCCGCGAGCGAGATGTAGATCCGGCTGCTGTCGTAATCGTAGAAGCCGGCGTCGGCCACGCCCGCGACCTCGAACTCCCGGCTCCGGGGGACGCTGAAGAATGGCGTGACGTTCGCCTGCGCGATGATCACGCGCACCACGTCGCCCGGACCCACACCCAGGTTGAGGGCCAGGTCCTTTCCCAGGATGGCGCGTTCGCGTCCGCCGGCTCCCGGCAGGGACAGGACGCCGAGATCTCCGCGCACCTGCGACGCGAGCTCCGTGATGCCGCGCTCCGTCTGCGGGTCGATCCCCTTGATGAGCACCGCGGCGCCCGCCGCGTTCAGCTCGCTCGTCGCCATTCCCTTCTCGTAGACCACCGCCCCCGCCGCCGCGACCGGCTCGCACTCCTTGAGGCGTTGCAGCACCGCCGGGGCGTCGTCCAGCGGCCGGCCGCTCGACGAGGAGAAGATCGTGAGATGCGCGTTCGCCCCGAAGATCTTGTCCTGGATCTGGTCCTGGAAGCCGGTCATCAGCGCCAGGACCACCACGAGCGCCGCCACGCCGACGATGACCCCCAGGACCGAGATGAGGGAGATGACATAGATGATGGCCTGCTTGCGCTGCGCCAGCAGGTAACGTCCGGCGATGAACACAGGGTAGGACATGGAAAGGGCAGCCCCACGTGAGAGCGCCCGGGAAGGCGCTCGAAGGCGGCCGATGTTACTGCGCCGACTGATACAAATCAAGGAAGCAGAGGCGCCGATTCATCCACGCCGACCGGGGGCCTGTCGAGGCATAATGGGGGGCACGGAGGACCCCCTTGGCGCAGGCACGCCCGTGGCTTCTCGTCCCGATCGCCATGCTGCTCGCGGGCACGGTCGTGCCCCACGGCTTCCCCGCGCCCGCCCAGTCCACCTCCGGCCTGAGCGAGCGGACCACCGTCGAGCTCGTCCTCATCGAGGTGTACGTCACCGACGGCCGTGGCCGGCCGATCAGGGACCTCACCACGGACGATTTCGCCCTCATGGTGGACGGTCACGCCAAACCGATCCATTCGCTGGAATTCCACGAGGTCTCCCCGGACGCGCAGGCGCCCGTCACGGCAACCCCTCCCGCCGGCGGGGGCACGAGCGCGCCGAGCACGCCGGGGAGCCTCCCCCGGAGGTTCGTGCTGTTCTTCGACGACAGCACCTCGGCGGCGCATGGAATGACGGCGGCCCGCAAGGCGACGGAGCGATTCCTGGACGGCGCGCTCCTCCCGAGCGACCAGGTCGCCCTGGCCGACTACGACAGGAAGCTACGGCTCCTGCACGATTTCACCACGGACCGTGCGGCGCTGACGCGGGCGATCGAGGACACGCTCGGCGACCTGAAACGATACAACGATTACAACTCGGGGCAGGGGGAGTACGAGAGGGAGATTGCGAGCCTGCAGTCGATGGGCGGCACCGAGGTCGGGGGGAGACATTTGGATCTCCTGTTCACCAACTACGGCGAAGAGTTCACCCCACGCTCCCGGGACCTCCTGCGGGCCCTCACAACCCTGGTCGATTCCCTCGCTCCCTATCCAGGCTACAAGGCAATCGTCTTCATGGGGGACGGCGTGCCGGAGAACCCCGCCATGGACTTCCTGCAGCGCTTCGGTCCTTCGTCCGCCACGTCTGCTTTCCTCGAACGGGCCCGCAAGTACGACCTCTCGCACGAAATCCAGATTCTGGCCCACGACGCCGCGGCCGCGGGGGTGACCCTGCACAGCGTGCAGACGAGCGGGCAGACCGCCACCTCGGGCACCGAGATGCGCGCCTCCGTGCGCCGTTCCAATGCGCTCGAGACGCTCGCCCTCAACACCGGCGGCACGCGGTCGACCTCGAACGATCTCTTCAAGGGACTGGCCGAGGCGGAGAGCGCGGGTCGCGCCTACTACCTGATCGGCTATACCCCGGAAGGCCCGCCCGACGGGCAGTATCACACCGTGCAGCTGCGCCTGAAGCACGTCAGCGGATCGCTACGATGGCGGCGCGGCTTCACGCGCCTGCTCCCCGAGCAGGCGCGCCAGCGCGCGGTCGAGGCGGCCTACCTCCTCCCCGAGCTGTACTCCGACCTCGGAGTCGAGATCAGCGCCGTCCCGGGGCCGGCCGGCGGGACGGCGCGCGTCTACGACCTGGTGGTTCATCTTCCGCCCAATCGGGTCGTGTTCGTGCCGCAACCGAAAGGCGCAACCGCCCGGCTGGAGTCGGGGTTCGTCGTGATGGACGAGTCGCTGCACGAGACGGTCCGTGCGGCGCGCGAGGCTCGAATCACGCTCACGGACGCGTCCGCCCAGGGCCGCCTGGGCGTCGATTTCTACAGCAGGATCCGCGTGCCGCTCGGCGCCCAGACGATCACCGCCGTCGTCTCGGACCAGGCGGCCGGCACGTTCGGCGCGGCCCGCCTGAAGCTTCCCGGGATCGCGGGGGACCACGTCCCCGGGACGTTCGGGCTGTCGATTTACTCGATGACGGAAAAGAGCCTGTGGGTCGAGGTCCCCCCGGGCCGCGCGGCCGCGCCGTCCCAGGACGAGGCGGCCGACTACACGATCGGACCGACACTGAAGACGACGTTCGCGGTCGGCGAGGCCCTGGCCTGCGGCTTCCGCCTCGAAGGGGCGCTCCCCCCGGCCGGCCTCCGCCTGGTGATCCGCGACGGCGCGCGCGACCTGCGCAGCATCGACGTCCCCACGCCGGCGCAGGCGGGCACCGCAGGACCGGCGCCGGGCCCCGGATCGATCACGATCAACCTTCCACTGGACGGGCTCGCGGAAGGAGACTACCAGGTGGTGGTGCGCCGGAAGGATGCCGCCGGGGCCGAGACGGACGCGGGAACGGCGCCACTTCATCTGAGGTCGCCGCGCGGGACCGCGGCGACGGAAACGGCGGCCGGGGGCTGAGTCTCGTTCGCCCCGGGACAGGCTCCTAGTCTTCGGCCTTCTCCTGCCGCTTGCGGGCCACCCACTGCCCGGACGTGGGCTGGCCGCCCGACAGGATGAAGCTCTGCCAGGTGCCCCGGATCGTCCGCCCATCGGGTGCCAGGGAGCCTTCGAGATCGGAGGAGCGTCCCAGCTTGGAGTCGATGCGGTGCAGGAGCACCTTGCCGTCCACGAAGGTGCCCTGCAGGCTCCCCTTCCATCCCCCCTCCAGCGTGTACTCCCCCACCAGCAGCGTCCCCGACTGCCGCAGCGAGAACACCCCCTTGTCACCGCTCGGGAGATAACTGACGTCCCAGGCGCCGGTCAGAGACTCGTTGTCGGAGGGAAGGGTCTTGCGCAGCTTGCCGATCCGCTCGCCCAGGAGATCGATGCGCGCGTGCGCGTCCTTGATGTCGGCGCGGATCCGCCGGGTCTCCTGCGTGAGGACCTCCACCTGTTGCTCGACTTTCTGGATCTCCTCCTCGCGGTCACGCATCAGGGCCGCGTCGGCGTCCGAACGACCCTGCACCATGGCGTCGAGTTCGTCGTACAGGCGCGCCAGCCGGCCGCGCGCCTCCTCGCGCATCCGCGCCTGCTCGCTGTAGCGCTGCAGGGCGTCGTCCAGCCGTCGCTGCTCGATCTCGAGCTGTACCTTGAGACTGTAGATCGCCGCCAGCTGCTCCTCCGGGCGCTTCAGGTCCTGCGCCCGCGACACCTCGTACGGCCGGGGCAGGACCCCGGCCAGGAGCGCGAGGATGACGATCGCGCGCCCGCTCACGTCCGGCCCCCCCTCCCCGGTTCCCGCTCCAGGATCGCCTCGGCGATGCGCACGGCGTTGCGCGATCGCCCGCCGGCCAGATCGTCCGCCACGGCCCAGAGCCAGAACGAGGAGGCGTGCAGCCCCGGCTGCACGCCGGCCACGAGAATCTTGCCGTCGCCCGCCCGCTCGACCGGCGTGACCGTGTCGCCGCGACGCCCGATGCTGATTTCGTCGATCCCTCTATAGGAGCCGAGAAGGTCGTCGGAGCCCTTCCCTTCGCGCAGCACAAGGTGCGCCATGACCGCGTGACCGTGAAACACCGGCGCGTCGACGATCTGGATGCCGAGATCGTAGCCGCCTCCGGTGACGCGCAGAACCTGCCGCTCCAGATCGGCGTGCGTCGCCACCGCACCCTTTCCCTCTTCCGCCAGCCAGCCGGGGACGAGATTGAACGCGAGCTGGCGCCCGAAGACTTCCTTCGGCATATCCTGGAAGTTCATCAGGCTGACCGACTGGCGGTACAGCTCGTCGATCCCCTCCTGGCCCCGCTCGGAGGCCGGCTGCAGGACCACGACCACGGCCTCCTTCAACCCGCACTGTCTGCGGACGGGGGCGAGGAGCGTCGACAGCATCTGCGCCACCGCGTGCGGCGAGCCCACGACACCGGGCCCGGCAGGGATCGCCTCGGGATTGACGGACGCGTTGACCAGAGGGACCTCTCCGGCGCCGATCGACGCGCCGGTCAGGTCGATCGCCGAAAAGCCGGCCCGCCCGGCCCAATCGAGGTACTTCTCCCCTTCCTGCCGCGTGCCGCACAGGAACGCGACGTCCAGGTTCCCCAGGGTGTCGAGATCGGGGGGGGACAGGAGTACCGGCTCTCCCGCGAACTCTGTGAGATTGAAGTCGGGATCGGTGCTCGAGGTGAACATCCGCACGGAGGCGGTCGGGAACGATCGCGCGACCAGCTGGTCCTTCACTCCCTTGGCGGCGAGCGTCGTCGCGTCGAACACCGCTACGTGGGCGCGGCGGCGAAACCGGGCGACTTCAGGCGCGGCCATCGCGTCCTCCTGCGGGGGCGGGCCTCGGCTCCTTCTGCCCGGCCGGACGCAGACGTGGCAGGAGCCCCGAGAGAAGGTAGGCGAAGCTCAGGAGCAGCCCCACCTCGCGAGGATACCCCGCGACCAGGACGATGACCAGGGCCATCACGATGACGATCACCCAGCGGACCCGCCGACGCAGGTCGATCTCCTTGAAGGAGCGGTAGCGCACCTTGCTGACCATCAGGATGGACAGGGTGATCACCAGGACCATCACGAGCACACCGGTGATCGGGTCGGCGACGCGCGACGGGTCGTAAAACACGCTGGCCGCGATGGCGCAGGCGGCCGCCGGGGTCGGCAGTCCCACGAAGTAGCGCTTGTCCAGAGTGGGGGCCTGGATGTTGAAGCGGGCGAGCCGGGCCGCGCTGGTCGCCAGGAAGAGGAACGGGCTCAGGGACCAGGGCGGCGGCAGCGCCGAGAGGGCCCACATGTAAGCCAGCAGCGCCGGCGCGATGCCGAACGAGATTACGTCCGCCAGGGAATCGAACTGCACGCCGAAATCGCTTGTCGTCCCGGTGAGCCGCGCCACCCATCCGTCGAGCCGATCCAGGAGAGCGGCGATGAACAGGGCGATCGCGGCCCATTCGAACTCCCCCTGGATGCTGCGCACGACGGCGATGTAGCCGCAGAGCAGGTTGCCGGTGGTGAACAGGCTCGGGATGAGGTACGCGCCGCGCCGGAACCGGGTCCGCTCCCTGACTCTCATGCGCCCATCCCCGCGACCCGGCCCGCCTGCTCCTTCGGCAGGGCGCGCGCCATGATCGTCAGGCCGCCCCTGACCCGATCCCCCACGCGGACGAGCGGCTCCACCCCCGGCGGCAGGTGCAGGTCCGTGCGCGATCCGAAGCGGATCAGACCGATGCGCTCCCCCCGGCTCACGACGTTTCCAACCGATTTAGTGCAGACGATGCGTCGTGCCAGCACGCCGGCCACCTGCGTCACGCCGTAATCACCGGTGTCCGAGCGGAGCAGCAGGTGATTGCGCTCGTTCTCGTGGCTCGCCCGGCCCTGCCAGGCCGGATGAAACCGGCCCGGAGTGTGGCGCGCCCCGACGACCTGGCCACCGATCGGCGAGCGGTTGATGTGGCAGTTGAAGACCGAAAGGAAGACCGAGACCCGCGTGCCGTCGCGGGCGCGCAGGACCTCCGTGACCCTGCCGTCGGCCGGGGACAGGACGAGCCCCGCCCCCTCGGGAATGATCCTGTCGGGATCGCGAAAGAAGAAGAGAACGAACAGGGCGAGAAGACCGACGGGGACGGCGCCCCAGGGACCGAAGACGAGCCCGAGGACCAGCCCCGCGACCAGCAACCCTGCGAGAAACGGCACCGCCTGAATCGCCACCGGCACGTCAGCCCCCGGTTGAAAAGGGGGCGCCGGGCGGGCGCCCCCTCGCGTGTCGAGACGCTTACGCCGTGATTCCCCGGCCCGCCGGCTACCGGACCCCGGCGCCGCTCGTGCGCTCCATGTGCTGCCGGAGGATGGCCTCCATCCGGTCTTTGAGATGGAGCTTCTGCTTCTTGATGTTGACGCTCTCGACCCGCTCGGCGTCGTCGAGGACGGCCTTCCCCTGAAGTTCCTGAAGCCTGGACTCACAGATGGCGTGCTCCGCCAGCAGCTTTCGATACTCGTCGTGGTTCTCCGAAAGCGTCCGCTTCAGGTCCTCCTGGATGTGCACCATCGGCCTCAACCTCCTGATTTTAAGGGGTGTTCGAGCGAACTGGATCGATATTCACGCGCGTCCATATTTGTGCGTCAGTCTATCATCCCCGGTGGGAGGGCGCAAGCCGTTCGGACCTGTTCCGCCGTCCCCGAATCTCAGCCCTGCGGCGGTGCCTCGATCCGCCGCCACATCACGATGGCGTCTTCGTGCGTGTCCGTGTAGTACTGCTTGCGCCGGCCCACCGGCACGAACCCGGCCTGCTGGTACAAATGGAGCGCCACCTCGTTGCTGGGCCGAACCTCGAGCGTCACCTCCCGGCAGCCCTGCGAGGCGGCGTACTCCAGGAGAAACTTCAGGAAGCGTGTGCCGACGCCGCGCGTCCGGTACTCCGGATGGACCGCGATGTTGTTGATCTTCATCTCCTGGTCGACGATCCAGGCGCACGCGAAGGCGATGACCTCGACCGTATCGCGGGTCTTCGCCACGAACAGGCTGGCGTACGGGTTTTCCAGCAGCTCGTAGCGGAACGCCGACTCGCTCCAGGGCGTCGGAAACGAGACGTTCTCGATCACCAGGACGCCCGGTATGTCCTCGACCGACATGCCGGAGATGCTGAAGGAGTGGAGGCGCTCCCGTCCTTTCCGGGACTTGGCGATCACCGTCGGGGCGCCTCCGCGTCGGACGGACGAACGTAGTTCGGACGCGGCTGCCCCGGCACGTAGCGTACGCCGGGGACCAGGGTGCGGCAACCCCAAAGCGCGAGCGGACCGGCCAGGATCGGCCAGGGCTCGGTCATCAGGATGTCCCGCCCCTCGTCCCGAATTGCGCGTTCGACCGTCGAGGCCCCGTCCCCCACGACGAGCGTCCCCGACCGCAGAATCCTCGCCAGATCGGCCGGTCGGTAGGAGCGATCGTCGGTCTCGCGGACCGGCTCGCGATCGGCGACGCCGAACAGCGCGGCGTACACCTCGCCCCGGCCGGCCTCGATGGCCGCGCACACGGCCACCGCCCTCCCCGCCCCCTGCAGGAGCCCGGCACGCGCCAGGGCCTCGAGAGTGGACATGCCGCCGAGACCGATGTCGAGCGCATAGGCGAGCCCCTTCGCTGTGGCGAGCCCGACCCGAACGCCCGTGAACGACCCGGGGCCGAGCGTCACGACGATACCCCGAAGATCGCCGGGCCCGAGACCGGTCCCCGCGAGGAGCCGGTCGATTCTCTGTACCAGGTCCCTGGCGTGCGCGCCGCGCTCGTGGAGATCCGCGGCGGCCAGGACCTCCCCCTGACGCGCAAGCGCCACGCTCCCGCGCGAGGTCGCCGTGTCGATTCCCAGCACCGTCATGCGCATCGGGCGGCCGTCGGAATCCCCGGTCAGGCGGCCCCCAGACCGCCCCGGCGCAGGAATTCGGTCACCTGGGCCTCCTGGTGATCCCACTCGAGAAGGAAAGCGGCGCCCACCTCGAAGCGTCTGGTCTCCCCTTCGATCTCCTCGATGCGCACGATGCGGGCGCGCAGCGTGACGCGCGCCTGGTCGCGCCCGTCCTGACAGACGATGGTCACCTCGTCGCCGATGGCGTAAGGCTTCTCACTCTCGAACAGGAGACCGCTCCGGCTGATGTTGAGAGGGGCGTGGTCCGGCGCGCCGGAGCCGCCCGCGGACTCACCCGCGGGCTGGACCTTGATCGTCACCTGCTGGCGCGACACGTCGAAGCGGATGTAGTTCCGCCGCTCCCGGTAATAGACGCCGACGGTGTTCCCGCCGCGGGCCTTGGCCTGGTGCATCGCCTCCTCGGCGCGGCGCACCAGACGATCGGCGATGGCCGCGTCCTCGGGGTACTTGGCCATGCCGATGGTCACCGTCATGGCGATCGGCCGGCCGTCGACGTCCCGGCGCAGGAAGTGCCTCTCCATCTCCTTGCGGATCCGCTCGGCCACCAGGAACGCCCCCATGCGCTCGGTCTCCGGGAGGATCACTCCGAACTCTTCCCCGGCGAGCCGCGCCGCCATGTCGATGTCCCGGATCTTGTTCTTGATCAGGATCGCCACCTCCCGCAGCAGGATGTTCCCCACCAGATCGCCGTGGCGCTCGTTGATCTCCCTGAAATCGTCGATGTCCAGGTACAGCATCGTCAGGTCGAGGCGGTATCGCTTGGCGCGGCGAATCTCCTTCTGCAGCGCCGCCAGGAACTGGCGGGCGTTCCACAGCCCGGTGCTCGCGTCGATCGTGGAGGACGGATCCTGCCGGTCGGCGAGCGACAGGTCGATGATGCGCGGACTGGTGAGCTGGCGGTTGACGTTGACGAAGTAGTCGAGCACCGCCACCCTCAACCCCACGGTGCGCCCCAGCGACTGGCCGAGGGCCCGCCGGTGCTTCAGGATCTCCTCCCAGTGCCGGCGGGCTTCCGACTCCTCGAAGCCGAGGTTGGTCAGGATGAGCAGCAGCGCGGCGTACACCTGAAGCCCGCTCTGGGTGCGAATCTGGTCCAGACGCTTCAGGATGCGCTCTTCGTTGTGCGCGTCCTCCCGCAGCACCTCCGTGAGCTCTTCGTGGTAGCGGGCCGCCTCCTCGAGGGTGATCACGGCATCCCCGCCTGGTCCCTCGCCCGGAGCGTGGCGAGGACCGCGGCAACCCGAAGCCGCGCATCCGGTGAGAAACCGATCGCCGCCCGGTAGGGGGTCTGGCCCGGGGTCGGCCCATCCTGGGCGCGCAGGACCCGCGACGGGAGGAGGAACCCGGCCGGACGCGTGGAAGGACCGCGCAGGGCGAGGACGACCTCACCCCCCGGGGTCACGCGGTGCGGCGTGCTGAGCAGCGCCCCGCCCAGCGACAGGTCCTCGACGACGATCTCCGACTCGCCTCCCGCGCTCCGCAGCCTGGCCGGCACCGACGTCCCCACGAGGATGCGGGAATGGGCGCGCCGCTCGAGGCGGTGCAGGGCCGCGCCGGAGCCCGAGCCCCGGGCCTCGTGAAGAGCCCGACGCGCGCAGCGCATCAGGACGTGCGCGTCGGCCGCCCTGCCCGAGGCGGCCGCCACCCCTGCGCTGAAGGAAGACCCGGTCGAGGCGAGCAGGGCCCGGCGGAGCCGGTCGGCGGCGCGCAGACCCTCCCGGCCGCCCGTGCACGGCAGGAGGACGACGAAGTCGCCGTTCTTCGCCGCCGCCACCGAATCGACGTCGCGCGCGCTGTCGCGGAGCGCGACCAGCCCGGCCTCCATCCCCCGGGTCGCGGGGGCCGCGGCGCCGTCGGGCGAGAGGACGACGACCGCGAGGGAGCGGTCGGAGCGCTCGGCGCGCCGGGTCTCCCGGCGCAGGACATCCTCGAGACGGTCCGCGGGCTGCGGACGGGGATCGGGCGCGGCCGCGTCACCGGCCGGGGAGCGCCTGTCCCTGAACACCGGGTCGCGGAGCGTGCGCTCCTTCTCGTACAGCAGATCGAAGGCCGCCACCGTGAACCCCGGGTCACGCCCGAGAAGCGCTTCCATCTCGCCGCGATGGCTCTCGATGCCGGCCAAGGTGTCGCGCGCTTCGGGCTCGGTGAAGTCCATCGGCAGGACGAAGGACAGGGCGGCACGCAGCGGCTCGACGGAGTGCGTGAGGCCGACCAGGGAGATCGCCTCGATGAGCCGGTCGCCGCGCAGGACCCTCCCGTCGAGGACCTTCCTGATGTCGTCCTGGACGGCGTCCTGCGGGTCCCGCGAGGCCACAGCTCCCCCTCTGCGTGCGGCCGATGTTAATGACTCCCCCGGGGGCTGTCAACAAACGCTCCGCGCGAAGGACGGCCCGCACGGGGCCGCTCCTGCGCGTCCACCCTCCCGGCGCAGGCGTGGCCTCGCGAAACCCTGCGCAAGGTGCAGCGAACACGTGGGCTGGACGTAACGGCGCACGGCACCCCGGCGCGCACCGGGGGAGCCGCCCCGCGGCGGATAAACTTTTTGACAATTCAGTGACCTCGCTCTATATTACAGATAGGTCATTTGAAATAGAGGAAGACATGGCCTACCAAAGAGATACATCACATCCCCCCACCAGAGACGCGACGCCCGAACGGGAGGTGAGACCGGTGCCCACGGGTTCAGAGATTGTGCAACTGATCGGGAGGCTGCAAGACCTGCGGGGCTTCAGGGACCAGCATTGGGAGGGGAGCTTCGAAGACTACCTCCAGATCGTCCGCCACAACCCGAAGGTCACACGCACGGCGTTCCAGCGCATGTACGACAATGTCCTGGCCAAAGGGACGCGGGAATACTACGAGTACAAGAAAAAAATCCTCCATTACAACTTCTTCGACGACAAGGATCACGCCGGAATCGACGCGATCTTCGGCCTCGACATCGCGCTGATGAAGCTGGTGAACGTCTTCAAATCGGCGGCGCAGCGTTACGGCACCGAGAAGCGCGTTCTCCTCCTGCACGGGCCCGTCGGATCCTCCAAGTCGACCATCGTGCGCCTCCTGAAGAAGGGTCTCGAGGCGTACTCGCGGACGCCGGAGGGGGCGCTCTACACCTTCGTGTGGGTGCTGCAGGGCGAGATTGGACGCAAGAAGACCGACCAGATCGAAGTGATCCCCTGCCCGATGCACGAGGAGCCTCTGCACCTCATCCCCGAGGAGCTTCGTCCCGAAGTCCTGCGCATGCTGAACGAGGGGAAGCCCGAGGGAGAGAGAGTGATCCTGGAGGGGGACCTCTGTCCCGCCTGCCGGCAGACGTACCGCGAGCTCAACCTGCGCTACGGCGGCGACTGGACCAAGATCGTGTCGCACATCCGCGTGCGCCGCATGATCCTGTCGGAGAAGGACCGCGTTGGAATCGGCACGTTCCAGCCGAAGGACGAGAAGAACCAGGACTCGACCGAGCTCACCGGCGACATCAACTACCGCAAGATCGCCGAGTTCGGCTCCG
This sequence comes from Candidatus Dormiibacterota bacterium, assembly GCA_035635555.1. NCBI lineage: Bacteria > Bacillati > Candidatus Dormiibacterota > Candidatus Dormiibacterota bacterium. The sequence goes on along the minus strand of DASQAT010000028.1, from coordinate 156,640 downwards.
ACTCCGACCCGCGCGCTTTCAACTTCGACGGCGAGTTCAACGTGGCGAACCGCGGCCTCATCGAGTTCATCGAGGTGCTGAAGCTCGAGGTCGCCTTCCTCTACGACCTCCTGGGCGCGTCGCAGGAGCACAAGATCAAGCCCAAGAAGTTCGCCCAGACCGACATCGACGAGGTGATCATCGGGCACACCAACGAGCCCGAATACCGCAAGCTGCAGCACAACGAGTTCATGGAGGCGCTGCGCGATCGGACGGTGAAGATCGACATCCCTTACATCACCAAGCTGTCCGAGGAGATCAAGATCTACGAGAAGGACTACAACCCGGCCCGCATCAAGGGGAAGCACATCGCGCCGCACACGCTGGAGACGGCGGCGATGTGGGCGGTCCTGACCCGCCTCGAAGAGCCGAAGAAGGCCGACCTGACGCTTCTCCAGAAGCTGCGCCTCTACAACGGCAAGACGCTGCCGGGGTTCACCGAGGACAACATCAAGGAGCTGCGCAAGGAGGCCACGCGCGAGGGCATGGACGGCATCTCGCCGCGCTACATCCAGGACAAGATCAGCAACGCCCTGGTCTCCGACAAAGGGGAGGGCTGCATCAATCCGTTCATGGTGCTGAACGAGCTTGAATCGGGGCTGCGGCATCACTCCCTGATCACGTCGGAGGAGCTGCGCAAGCGCTACCGCGACCTCCTGGGCGTGGTCAAGCAGGAGTACGAAGACATCGCCAAGAACGAGGTGCAGAGGGCCATCTCGGCGGACGAGGAGGCGATCTCCCGTCTGTGCAGCAACTACATCGACAACGTCAAGGCCTACACGCAGCGCGAGCGCGTGCGCAACAAGTACACCGGTCAGGACGAGGAGCCCGACGAGCGACTCATGCGGTCGATCGAGGAGAAGATCGACATCCCCGAGAACCGCAAGGAGGACTTCCGGCGCGAGATCATGAACTACATCGGGGCCCTGGCCGTGGAGGGCAAGACTTTCAACTACAAGACCAACGAGCGTCTGCACAAGGCCCTGGAGCTCAAACTGTTCGAGGACCAGAAGGACTCGATCAAGCTGACCTCGCTGGTCTCCTCGGTCGTGGACAAGGACACGCAGGAGAAGATTGACGTGGTGAAGAGTCGCCTGAAGAAGGACTACGGGTACTGCGACATCTGCGCCACCGACATCCTGCACTACGTGGCCAGCATCTTCGCCCGGGGCGACGCGCGCGACTGAGGGCCGGGTGGTCTCCACGATGCCCCTGCCGGGCCGCGGGCCGAGGGATGGCGCGCGCCCCGCAGGGGCGTTGTCGTCGAAAGGGTGTTCGCGATGATCCTCAGGATCGAGCAGGATCACAACCGCTTCAAGCAGATCATCCGCGGGCGGATCAAGAAGGAGCTGAAGAAGTACATCAGCAGCGGCGAGCTCATCGGCCGCCGCGGCAAGGACTACATCTCGATCCCCCTGCCGCAGATCCGCATCCCCCAGTTCATCTACGGCCCCAAGCAGACCGGCGGCGTCGGCCAGGGAGAAGGGGCCCTGGGCACGGTCCTCGGCGCCGGCGAAGTGGAGGGGGGCAAGCAGGAGGCCGGCAACCAGCCGGGCGAGCACCTGCTCGAGGTCGATATCTCGCTGGACGAGCTGGCGGAGATGCTGGGGGAGGAGCTGGAGCTCCCCGCGATCCGTCCGAAGGGGCGCAAGAACATCCTGTCGAACCGGGACCGCTACACCGGCATCTCGCGCTACGGGCCCGAGACGCTGCGACACTTCAAGCGCACCTACAAGGAGACCCTGAAGCGCAGCATCTCGACCGGCACGTACCGTCCCGACCACCCGATCCTGATCCCTATCCGCGCCGACAAACGCTTCCGCTCCTGGAAGAGTGCTGCGATGCCGCAGGCCAACGCCGTCATCCTCTACATGATGGACGTCTCGGGTTCGATGGGCGAGGAGCAGAAGGAGATCGTGCGGATCGAGTCGTTCTGGATCGATACCTGGTTGAGGCACCACTACAAGGGGGTCGAGATCCGCTACATCATCCACGACGCGGAGGCGCGCGAGGTCGACCGCGAGACCTTCTACCACACTCGTGAGTCCGGCGGCACGGTGATCTCGGCCGCCTACAAGCTGTGCAGCAAGATCGTCGACCTGGACTACCCCGCCGAGGAGTGGAACATCTACTGCCTGCATTTCTCGGACGGGGACAACTGGTCCCAGGGCGACACCGAGGAGTGCGTCAACATCCTCAAAGCGCAGCTCCTGCCGCGCGTCAATCTGTTCTGCTACGGGCAGGTCGAGAGCCCGTACGGCACGGGTCAGTTCCTGGTGGACCTCAAGGAGGCGTACGGCGACGACGAGCGCGTGGCGGTGTCGAAGATCGAGAACAAGGACGGCATCTACCAGTCGATCAAGGATTTCCTTGGACGGGGCCGCTGAGCATGGCCAACCTGCCGAAGAACCTGGCCGACCTTCAGGAAGAGATTGAGGGGCACGCGCGATCCTACGGCCTCGACTTCTTCCCGGTCATTTTCGAGAACCTCGATTACCGCGGCCTGAACCAGGTGGCTTCGTACGGCGGCTTCCCCACGCGCTATCCCCACTGGCGCTTCGGCATGGAATACGAGTACCTCTCCAAGTCCTACTCCTACGGTCTGTCGAAGATTTACGAGATGGTCATCAACAACGACCCGTGCTACGCCTACCTGCTGGAGTGCAACGCCGTCGTCGATCAGAAGCTGGTCATCGCTCACGTCTACGCGCACTGCGACTTCTTCAAGAACAACCTGGCCTTCTCGAAGACCAACCGCAAGATGATGGACGTGATGGCCAATCACGGCACCCGCATCCGGCGCTACATGGACGCGCACGGCGTCGAGCCGGTCGAGAACTTCATCGACAGCTGTCTGTCGCTCGAGAACCTGATCGATCCCCACTCCCCCTTCATCGTGCGGGAGCGCCCCAAGGACCTGCCGGGGACCGAAGAGACCCGGCCGGTGGTCCGGCGGATGAAAAGCAAGTCGTACATGAACGACTTCGTCAATCCGCCCGAATTCGTCGAGGCGCGCCAGAAGAAGCTCGAGGAGGAGGCGAAGCGCAAGAAGCGCTTCCCCGAGTCGCCGCAGCGCGACGTGCTGAAGTTCCTCGTCGACAACTCCCCCCTGGACAACTGGCGGCGCGACGTCCTGTCCATGGTGCGCGAGGAGGCCTACTACTACGCTCCCCAGGCCCAGACCAAGATCATGAACGAGGGGTGGGCCACCTACTGGCACTCCAAGCTGATGACCGAGCGACTGCTCACCGACGCCGAGGTGATCGACTACGCCGACCACCACTCCGGCACGCTCGGCGGCCGGAGCGGCCGCCTGAACCCCTACAAGCTGGGGGTCGAGCTGTACCGCAACATCGAGGAGCGCTGGAACAAGGGGCGTTTCGGCAAGGAGTTCGACGACTGCGAGGACCTGGTGGAGCGGGCGCGCTGGGACAGGAAGACCGGTCTCGGCCGCGAGAAGATCTTCGAGGTGCGCAGGCACTGCACCGACGTGACCTTCATCGATAATTATCTCACCGAGGACTTCTGCCGCGAGCACAAGCTGTTCATCTACGACTTCAATCCGAAGACCGGCATGTACCAGATCAGCGACCGCGACTTCAAGAAGGTGAAGCAGAGACTGCTCTTCCAGCTCACCAACTTCGGACAGCCGTTCATCTACGTCGTCGACGGCAATTTCCGCAACAAGGGAGAGCTCCTTCTGCAGCACAAGTACGAGGGTGTCGAGCTGAAGCACGACTACGCCCGCGAGACGCTCCGCAACATCCAGCGCATCTGGGGCCGCCCGGTGAACCTCGACACCGTGGTGGACGAGAAGACCCGCCGCATCAGTTTCGACGGCGAGGAATTCGAGGAAAAGGAAGTCTCCGACAAGGTGGCCTGATGGAACAGACGAGCACGAACAGCAGCGGAACCGCCGCCCGCTCCACCACCTCCCCCCGGCCCGCCGAAGCGCGCGAGGCGCGCCAGTCGATCTGGGGCCTCGCGGGCGGCAAGGGAGGGGTCGGGCGGTCGCTCCTGGCGGCCAACCTCGGGATCCAGCTCGCGCGCGCCGGCCGGCGCGTCGTGCTGATCGACCTCGACCTGCAGGGGAGCAATCTGCACGCCTACCTCGGCTATCAACGCCTGCCGCGCACTCTCGCCGACATCGCCTCGGGGAAGGCGGCCCTCCTCTCCGAGATCGCCTGCGAGACGCCGACCACGAACCTGCGCATCATCGGCGGTCTCCAGCGCGGCGATCTGCGCGACGATCCCGTCGCGTTCGTGCGCCAGGTGGCCGAGCAGTTCGCGACGCTCTCCGCGGACCACATCATCGTGGACTGCGGGTCCGGCCGCTGGCCCGCGACGGTCGCCACATTCGCCGAGGCCACCGTCGGGATCCTGGTGACGACACCGGAGCCGGCCGCCCTCGAATCTCTGTACCTGTTCACCGAGACCTACCTGCGCTGGATCCTGCTGCGCGCCGTCACCGGCGAGTCGATGGGGACCATCCAGGAGCGTCTGCAGCAGGCGGGGATCGACCCGCAGCGTCTCTCCTTCCGGGACTTCATGACGCGTCTGCGGACCATCGATCCGGGGGCCCGCGACGCCATCGGGGCGCTGGTGCGGCGCACGCGACTCGAGCTGCTTTTGAACCAGGTGCGGGGAGAGTCGGAGGAGGAAGCGGCCGCCTGCCTCGCCAGCGGCTTCCGCAAGCTGTTCGGCGTGCCGCTGGCCACCGCGGGGATCATCGATCACGACCTGTCGATCCTGCAGGCGGTCCAGAAGAGGCGCCCGCTGTCGCAGCAATATCCCAACGCCGCGTCCACCAAGGAGATCTCCCGGGCCGCGGCGCGTCTCCTGTCGGTCGGCGTCGGGCCGCTGCGCGCCGCCGACGAAGAATGGGAGGACCTGGAATCGCTCGACCATTACCGGGTCCTGGAAGTGGTGCCCAAGGCCTCCGCGAAGGAGGTGCAATCGGCCTATCAGCTCCTCAAGAAGACCTACGATCCCGAAACCACCTGCCTGTCCACCCTCATGGACGCCCCGGGCCTGCGCGAGCTCCAGGGGCGCATCGAGGCGGCGTACCGCACGCTCATTTTCCTGGAGAGCCGCTCCGACTACGATCGACAGCTGCTCGGAAGCGGCGCGCTCAAGGAGGACCAGGTGCGCGGCCTGCACGCCGGCGCCGCCGCGAAGGACGTTTCCGCGCCGTCCGGCGAGCCACCGAAAGACGGGAGCGCCGCTCCGGACGAGCAGGCCGGGGCGGGGCTGGAGCTGGCCGGCGGCCAGTCGGTGCCGTCCCCGATCCTCCCCGATCCCCCGGCGGAAGACCCGCCGGACGGCGGGGCGCTCCTTCCCGCGACCGCTCCCCTCCCCGACGGCCCGGCCGCCGAATCCGGCGCGATCCTCGGGACGGCCGCGGAATCCTCGAATTCACAGCCGACCGAGCCCGCCTCTCCCCCTGCCGATCGACCGGCGCCCGAGAGCGGGGCCGATCTCCGCGAAGAACGGCAGCGTCTCCGCCTGGCGCTCGAGACCATCGCCGAGAAGACGAAGATCCGGCGCGCCTACCTGCAGGCGATCGAGGAGGAGCGTTTCGGTGAGCTGCCCGCCGCCGTCTTCGTGCGCGGGTTCCTGCGTGAGTACGCCCGCTGTCTGGGACTCTCGGGCGAGGACGTGGCGCGAAACTATATGAAGCGATACCGGGACTGGCAGGAATCGAAGGGCCAGCCGCCCGGGCCCGCCTCGCCCTTCTCTCACAACTGATCCGGCTCGGCACGCGCGCCCGCGGGTCGTCGAGACCGGTGTCCCGGGTCCGCGCCCCCCCCGGCGAATCGCCCCGGTGCCGGGGCGCATCTGATAGAATCCCCGCTTTCCCGGGAGACGCATGGACGCGACCATCACGCGGGAAGAGGACCTGCAGGGATACTTTGAGAGCGGCTCGAAGCCCCGTGAGCGCTGGGGTGTGGGCCTGGAGTACGAGCGCGCGGGCGTGTTCCGCGACAGCGGGCGCGCGGTGCCGTATGAAGGCCCGGCCTCGGTCGAGACCATCCTGAACACGCTGGCCAAGAGCGCCGGCTGGACTCCGATGCTGGAGGGGGGGCGGATCCTCGGTCTCTCCAAGGGGGGAACGCGGATCACCCTCGAGCCCGGGGCCCAGATGGAGCTGTCGGGCGCGGTGCATCGCGGCCTGGCGACCCTGCGTGACGAGCTCGCCGCCTACATCTCCGCCGTGGAAGAGGTCTCCCGTCCGCACGGCATCGCGTGGCTCGGCATCGGACTGCAGCCGTTCACTCCGCTGGACGAGATCGGCTTCATCCCCAAGAAACGCTACGCCATCATGCGCGACTACCTTCCGAAGCGCGGCTCGCGCGCCCACGTCATGATGAAGCAGACCTGCGGCATCCAGATCAACCTGGACTATGGCAGCGAGACCGACGCCGCGGACAAGCTCCGCACGGCCATGGGCCTGTCGCCCCTCCTGACCGCGCTGTTCGCCAATTCTCCGATCCTGGACGGCCGGCTGAACGGCTACATGACCTACCGTGCGTGGGCCTGGCTCGACACCGATCCGGATCGCTGCGGTCTCCTGCCGTTCGTCTTCAAGGACGGGGCCGGATTCCACGACTACCTCGAGTACGCCCTCGACGTGCCGATGTTCTTCGTGGTGCGCGGCGAGGACTACCGCCCGGCGAACGGCCTGACGTTCCGCAAGTTCATCAGAAAGGGGTTCGACGGCGAGAAGCCGACGCTTCTCGACTGGGAGATCCATCTGTCCACGTTGTTTCCGGAAGTCCGGCTGAAGAAGTACATCGAGGTGCGCGGCACGGACTCCGGGGAGCCCGCGTCCTGCCTGGCCCTGGCGGCGTTTCTCAAGGGGATCCTCTACGACGGTGCGTCGCGCCGCGCGGCCTGGGGGCTGGTGCGCGACATGTCCTTCAAGGAACGCGAGCGGCTTCTCGAGGACGTCTGCCGCGCCGGTCCGGCGGCGCGCCTGCCGGCCCCCGCACAGGGACGCGGCGAGGGGACCGCCGGGACCGTGCCGGCCCGCGACCTGCTCATCGAGCTGGTCCGCCTGGCACGCCAGGGTCTCAACAACCAGGGGTGCCCGGAGGAATCGGAGCACCTCGCCATCCTCGACCGTCGCCTCGGGGGGGAGGGTGGCTGCCCCGCCGCTCGACTCGCCGCGGATTGGGAAGGCCCCATGGGCAGAAACCCGCTGAAGCTGGTCGAGGCGCTGTCGCAGACCCAGGTCGAGGTTTCCTGAGCATGGAAGCGGGTGACGGACCGGGGCCGCGCGCCCCGCTCACCCCCGTCGTCGAGTGCGTCCCCAATTTCAGCGAAGGGCGACGGCGCGAGGTCATCGACGCCATCCTCGACGCCGTCCGTCGGAGCGGACCGGCGTCGGTCCTCGACTTCTCGTCCGACTCCGATCACAACCGCTCCGTCCTCACCCTCGCGGGCAGCCCTGAGGCGATTCACGCGGCCTGCCTCGCCCTGGTCGCGGCCTGCATCGAGCGCATCGATCTGAGGGCCCACACCGGCGCCCACCCGCGCATGGGGGCGGTGGACGTCCTGCCACTCGTGCCGATCCGGGGTCTCGCGATGCGGGACTGCGTCCTCCTGGCGCGCGATCTCGGCGACGCGATAGCCAGACGTCACGACCTGCCGGTCTACCTCTACGAGAACGCGGCGCTCACCCCCTCGAGGCGCAACCTGGCCGAGATCCGCAAGGGCGGGTTCGAGGGATTCCCCGAGAAGATCAAGGACCCGCGGTGGAAGCCGGATTTCGGGCCGGACCGCGTGCACCCGAGCGCCGGCTGCGTCGCCATCGGAGCACGCGAGTTCCTGATCGCCTACAACATCAATCTCGCGTCCGCCGATCTGGACCTTGCGAAATCGATTGCCCGGCTCATCCGCGAGAAGGACGGCGGTCTTCCCTGCGTCAAGGCGATGGGCGTCCTGCTGAAGGACCGCAACCTGGCCCAGGTGTCGATCAACATGACGGACTTCCGCAGGACACCTCTGCACGTGGTCTTCGACAGGGTTCGCGAGGAAGCCGCCCGCCACAGCGTCGGGATCGCCGGCAGCGAGATCGTCGGTCTCGTCCCCGCGGAGGCGCTGTTCCAGGCGGCGCGTCATTCCCTCATGCTGGAGGAGTTCGATCCCTCCAGGGTCCTCGAGCGGCGGCTCGAGGAGTCTGAGGCACGTGAGCGCGGAGACGGGCGATGAAACGGACCGGCTCGCCCCGCGTCGGCATCCAGGGTGAGAGGGGGGCGTTCTCGGAGCTGGCGGTGCTCTCGCTCTTCGGCGCGGGCGCCCGGATCGTGCCCTGCGCCGAGTTCGACGGGCTGTTCCGGGCGGCGGAGACGGGACGCTGCCGCTTCGCCCTGGCGCCGGTCGAGAATACCATCGCCGGCTCGATCCACAGGGTGCACGACCTGCTCCTCGCCTCCCCGCTCAAGGTCGCCGGGGAGGCGATCATCCGCGTCACCCACGCGCTCGTGGCCCTTCCGGGCGTCAGGTTCCGGGACGTGCGGCGCGTCTACTCGCACCCGGTGGCCCTCGCCCAGTGCGAGCGGTTCTTCCGCCGGAACCCGCGCCTGGTCCGCGTCGCAACGTATGACACCGCCGGAAGCGTGCGGCTGCTGCGCGAGGAGCGGGCGCGCGACGGGGCGGCCATCGCCTCGGAGCTGGCGGCCCGCCTGTACGGAGCACGCATCTTGAAGCGGGGTCTCGAGGACCACCGGGCCAATTTCACCCGCTTCTTCCTGCTGTCGCGTGACGGACGACCGCTGGGACCGCCGGACAAGACCTCGATCCTGTTCGCCACCCGGCATGTCCCCGGCGCGCTGTTCCGCTGCATGGGTGTCTTCGCCCTGCGCGACATCAATCTCCTGAAGATCGAGTCCCGCCCGATGCGCGGGCGCCCCTGGGAATATGTCTTCCACGTGGATGTGGACGGGTCGCCGCGCGAGGAGAGGGTCAAGAACGCGCTCCGGCACCTCGAGGAGGTGTGCGACTTCGTGCGCGTCCTCGGCTCCTACCCGCGGGCGCGCACACCGCGCCTCTGACCGCGTCTCAGCGCCCTTCCCCGAGACGGTGCAGCTTCATGAGGTTCGTCGCGCCGGCCTGGGGCGACGTGCCCGACACCACGACGACCCGGGCGCCCCTCTTCAAGAGGCGCGCGGCGAGGAGAGCACGCTCGCCGTCCCGGAGCATCCGGTCGGTGCTGCGCGAGAAGCGCATCGCCAGGGGCAGGACACCCCACCACAGGGCCATGCGTCGCCGCGCCTGCTCCGTGGGGGCGAGCGCCATGATCGGGCAGGGCGGCCTCAGCTTGGACAGGACGCGGGCGGTCTCGCCGGTCTGGGTGTAGACCACGATGGCGCGCGCCCCCCACTCGCGGGCGGCGTCGACCGCCGCGTGCGCCACGGCGCGCACCTCCAGACCGGCCCCCGGGGGAGGCCCGGCGCTCCGCGCCGGCCAGTGCAACCCGCTCTTCTCGGCCTCGCGAATGATGCGATCCATCACCGCAACCGCCCGCAGGGGAAATTTTCCCGAGGCGGTCTCGGCGGACAGCATGACCACGTCGGTCCCGTCGAAGATGGCGTTCGCGACGTCCGACGCCTCGGCGCGGGTCGGGCGCGGCTGCTCGACCATCGACTCGAGCATCTGGGTCGCCGTGATGGCGATCACACCCGCGCGGTTGGCCTCCTGCAGGATCCACTTCTGCAGCACCGGGACCCGCTCGAGCGGCACTTCGACCCCGAGGTCTCCGCGCGCCACCATCACGCCGTCGGCCGCATGCAGGATCTCGGGGAGCCGCTCCACGGCGCGGCGCACCTCGAGCTTGGCGATGAGCGGCACGCGTCTCCCCCGCCGTCCCAGCAGGCGCCGAACGCGCTCCACATCCCCGGCGGAGCGCACGAACGACAGCGCCAGGTAGTCGACCCCATGCCGCAGAGCGAATTCCAGGTCGGCGCGGTCCTTGGAGGTGAGGGCGCCGCCGGTGAGATCGGTACCGGGCAGGTTCATCCCCTTGTGCTCGTGGAGGAGACCGCCGGCTAAGACGCGGACGACCACGTCCTGCCCGCGGCTGCGCAGGACGATCAGCTCGATGCGGCCGTCGTCGAGCAGGATCGGATCGCCCCGCCGCACGTCGCGGGCGAGGCCGCGGTGGGAGGTCGGGATGAGCCCGGGGCGGCCGGGAACCCTCCGGGGCGTGAGCGTGACGACGTCACCGCGCCGCAGGACGAGCGGCCGGCCGCCGGCCAGCGAGCCGACGCGCCCCTTGGATCCCTGCAGGTCCGCCAGGACGGCGACCGGCCGTCCCAGGTCCGCCGCGGCGCGGCGGGTCGTCGCGATCGCCCGGGCGTGGGCGGCGTGGTCCCCGTGGGACATGTTGAGGCGCACGACATCGACCCCGGCGCGCAGCAGCCCCGTGAGGGCCGTGGGTGTCGCCGTGGCCGGACCGAGCGTGGCGATGATCTTGGTGCGTCTCATCCGGGTGCCTGCCCGGACGCGGCGGCCCTCAGTGGCAGCCGCACCCCGTGCCGCAGGCGGCGGTCCCTTCGGAGGATGAGCCCTGCAGGGCCGCCGGGGAGACGGCGGGAACGACCGGAGTCTCCCGCCCCTGGACGTGGATCTCGGAGACGACCGGCAGCGGCTGGGCGCTGTCCGACGACGGCCCGAGCGGAACGTGCTTGCCCGCGGCGAAGATCGGATGGCGCCCCTTCTCCTTGAACCACTGGGCGGTGCTGTGGGTGGAGAACATCTTCTCGACGATCTGCCGCCAGCCCACGCCGGTGTTGTAGGCGCAGAACGAGACCTCTCCCACCTGCGTCGCGTAGGGGATGATGCACATCTCCGTGCGGCGGAAGTCGTAGTTGAACAGATCCTGGAACCACATCCCCGCGACCATCATGATGCGCCAGTTGTAGCGGGACTTCTCGGCCAGGCCGAGCTTGCCGCCGTTGTGGCCGTCGATGATCTTCATCATCTCCCAGAGGTTCATGCCCTCCGGCATCTCGGAGAAACGCGCGTTGCGCAGCACCGACAGCACGAACTGGAAGACCGTCACCGGCTTCGCGCGGCAGGTGTCGTTGATGGTCTTGAGATCCACGAGCAGCCGGTCGGTGTCCAGGATCTGCGGGAAGGGCACGGCGGTCTTGTTCGTCTGGTTGACCAGGAGCATCGTGCCGACGCCGCAGTTGGGGTGGCAGCCGCACTTCAGGGAGCCCCATTCCGCGTCGGCCCCCTCGAGCTGGTCGCGCAGGTCCGAGAAGGGGCCGGAGGCCGACAGCGGATACCAGTCGCGCAGCGGCTCGGTGATGCCGAGCTGCTTCTTGACGTCGTGCGCCAGGTGCGACAGGGTGTAGCGCTGCTTCCGGCGGGACTCGTCGTCGATGTCCTCGTCCCGCCCGGTGAAGGACACCGGCTGGAACGACACGGCGTTGATCTTGTCGATGTTGTCGATGGCGAACTGGATGATCGGCCCCACCTGCTGATCGTTGATGGTGTTGACGATCGTCGTGACCAGGGTGACGTCGATGCCGGCCGCCTTCAGGTTCTGGATGGCCCGCTTCTTGACGTCGAACAGGTTGCCGACGCCGCGGTGGTTGTTGGCCTCGTTCGTGACTCCGTCGAACTGGAGGTAGACCAGCCGCAGCCCGGCCGCCTTGGCGCGCTTCGCGAAGTCGAGGTCCTGCGCGAACCGGATGCCGTTGGTCGCCGCCTGCACGCTGTTGTAGCCGACCTTGCGCGAGTAGGCGACCGCGTCGAGGAAATACGGCGACAGGGTCGGCTCGCCGCCCGAGAACTGCACCGACATCTGCCGGTGCGGCTTCACGTTGATCGAGTTGTCGAGGATCTGGCGGACGTCGTCCCACGTCAGCTCGTGCACGTACCCGACCTGGTTGGCGTCCATGAAGCAGGGGTTGCACATCATGTTGCAGCGGTTCGTCAGGTCGACGGTCAGGACCGCGCCGCGGCCATACTTGATGGTGGAGGAGCCGTGGTTGTGGAACGGATCGGGCGCCATGCGGAAGTCCCGACCCGGGTACAGCCGCTCCATGCGCCGCAGGAAGTCGGCATCCATGGCCATGAGATCCTCGAAGTGGCCGTGGCGAGGGCAGTCCTTCTCCATCCAGATCTGGTTGCCGCGCTCGACGATCTTCGCCTTGATCTCCCCCGGCTTGCCGTCGATGAGGACGCGCCAGTCGCTCTCCCCCTGGACGATGCTCTCGCGCACGTCCTTGACGCACTGGGGGCACAGCGAGTCGGTCTCCCTGGGAAAGCCCAGCTGCGGGAACGTCCGGTCCTTGCTCTTCATCAGCGGCGCGGGAGCCCACTTCGGCTGCTTCACGCCGTAGGGCAGGCGCGTGTTCACCGCCTGGAAAGCGTGCCAGGTCAAGTGGGCCGCCGCCTTGAGCAGCGAGCCCGCTACGACGTGCGGGCGGAGATAGCGCGTCGCTCCCCGCTTCGGGGCCGGCGCCTGAGGCGCCGCCGCCGGTCGGGGCGCCGGGGGAACCGGGCGCGCTTCCAACCCGACTTCGGTCCTCTCATCGATCCGGGCCACAGCCTGGCTCATGTGCGCTCCTCTCTAGAAACATCGGTCGGTTGTGTGTCGAGGTTCATGGGCGCCCCAGTTGGATGTACCGACTCCCACGGACGGTTCAGCGCGCCTCATCGGGTCCCGGGTTCACTACGCGGGCCCGTGATCTGGAACGATCGTGCCTTCTGCTGGAATTTTTCCACATCGATGGTATCGAGCCGTCGTCTCGCCCGCCGGGCGCCCGCGTTCCTGCGCGCGCGCCGCACGGCGTGGCCGAGGAGCGGGGCCGCGGAGAGGTGCAGAGGAGCCCTCCCCAGCACCTCGGCGAATGAGCCCCAGACATCCCCGTGGCTCCCCGCCGCCCAGGTCCGGCGCCGGCGCACCGCCTCGAGGAATCCGGCCCGGTCGCGGGCCCGCGCGACCGTCGAGGTGCGTCCCACCCGCCCGGACGTGTGGGCGTTGCTGCCGGCCGTCACGCCGAAGCCGCGACCCGCGGTGGTCTCCTGCACCAGGCGCGACATCAGCTCGTTGCACGTCCGGTCCTCCGCGCCGTTCCTGATTTCGAAGCAGTCGAACAGACGGATGAGATCCCGCACGGTCCCTTCCGATCCTCCCGCCTCGAGGACCTCCAGGACCGACCCGAGGGACGCCAGGAGGCCCGCGCTCTGCACGTAGGAGGCGACGTCGCGAACGTCACCCCGGAGCGCCCGAAGGTCCCTGTGCTGCGCTTCGGTCAGGTCGTAGACCAGGACGCTCACGACGGCGCGCGTGCGCGGCTCGACCGCCCGAACCTCCTCCGAAACGAAGAAATCGCCGGCGTCCGGATGGCGGTCCAGGAACGACAGGCAGCCGTCGATCGTGTCGAGATCGGTGAAGGTTACGAAGTCCATGCCGCGGGCACGGGCGGCCCGGTACACGAGTCCCGGATCGGGCAGGCCCCGGCGCAGCCGCGGCATCCGCAGGTGACCCGTCCCGGAGTGAAGCGTGTGCACGTGGAGGTCGGCACGGCACAGCGCCGCCTCGCCGGCGACGGTACGGGACGAATCAGACCCGGTTGGTCCGAAAGACCGCAATGGAGCGCCCTCCTGCGGAGTTATAGAGTCGCCTGCAGGATGTCCTCCAGGGTGGTCTGCTCCAGGATGGAGGCGACCTTCCTCTGGACTTTCCGGAACACCCTTCGGACATGACAACGGTGGCGACGCCCGCGCTCCCTGAGATGATCCAGGCAGCGGTGGAACTCGATCGGACCCTGCAGCGCCTCGACGATCTCGCGCAGCGTGATCCGCCCGGCCGGGCGGGCCAGCCGGAAGCCGCCCCGGAAACCGCGGCGCGACCTGATGAGACCCTTGCTCGCCAGCCTCTGGAAAATCTTCGACAAGAACGTCTCCGGGATGGACGTGGCGCGCGAGATCTCTCGGATCAACGCCGGGTGTCCATCGTCCCGCCGCGCCAGGTACAGGATCCCTTCGATGCCGTACTCGACGCCCTTGGTCAGCTGCACGTATCCCCCGTTGGACGCTTGACCGACCCTATCTTACTAACAGACGAATAAGGAGTTGTCAAGCCGAATGAAGAAATATCACGGGGCCTCTCCACCCCTGATCCCGTACGCCCTCATCTTGCGGTACAGATTGCTGCGCTCCAGCCCCAGAAGCTCGGCCGCCCGGACGACGTTTCCGCCCGCCTCATCGAGCTTTTTCAGGATGAACTGCCGCTCGAAGCTCTCCCGCCCCTCGCGCAGGGAGGTGAATCCTTCGAACGGGTCGGCGGCCGGCTGCGAATCGGACCCCGGCCCGATCGTCCGCCGCACCTGGTCCCGCCCAATCTCCTCGCTCGGCGTGAGGATCACCATCCGCTCGATGACGTTCTTCAGCTCGCGCACGTTGCCCGGCCAGCGGTAGGCCTGCAGGGCGGCCAGGGACTCCGGCCCCAGCGTCCTCACGCGGCCGTAGGCGCGGGAGAATTGCTCCACGAAATGGCGCGCCAGGGCCGGGATGTCCTCCGCCCGCTCGCGCAGCGGCGGCACGCGCAGGGGCACGACGTTCAGCCGGAAGTACAGGTCCTCGCGAAACCGCGCGGCGGCGATCTCCGCCTTCAGGTCCTTGTTCGTGGCGGCGATGACGCGCACGTCGACACGGAGGGTCGATCCCCCGACCGGCTCGAAGGCCTGCTCCTGAAGGACGCGCAGCACCTTGGCCTGCGTGCGCAGCGACATGTCCCCGATCTCGTCCAGGAAGAGCGTGCCGCCGTCGGCGAGGACGAATCGCCCCGGCTTGCTGTCGCCGGCTCCTGTGAACGACCCCTTGACGTGGCCGAAGAGCTCGCTCTCGATCAGCTCCTCCGGGATGGCGGCGCAGTTCATCTCGACGAAGGGCTCTTCCCTGCGCGCCGACAGGGCGTGGATCGCGCGGGCCACCAGCTCCTTGCCGGTGCCGTTCTCCCCGAAGATCAGCACGCGTCCGTTCGTGGGCGCCGTGACCTCGATCTGGCGCCGCAGCTCGCGGATCGGACCGCTGTCGCCGATGAGCGTGATGCCCTCGTCCAGCTGCTCGCGCAGCTGATGGATGCGCTCGTCCTTCTTCTTGTCGCCGATGGCGTTGCGCAGGGTGAGCGCCACCTTCTCCAGCGACAGCGGCTTCTCGATGAAATCGTAGGCGCCCAGGCGCCCGGCCTTGTGGGCCAGCGGGACGTCGGCGTGTCCCGAAATCATGATGACGCGCGGCGGGTACGGCTGGTTGATGACGTCCTCGAGGATCGAGAGACCGTCGCGTCCCTTGAGCCACACGTCGAGGAAGATCGCGTGATAGGGGGCGCTCCGGACCATCTCCAGACAGCGCTCCCCCGACTCGGCCACCTCGACGGCGTATCCTTCATCCTTGAGGATGTTGCGCAGGGAATTCCGCACTCCCTCTTCGTCGTCGACGATGAGAACACGCTCTTTCGCCACGCGGCCTATTGTAGCAGGGGGCAGCCTAGGCCGCCGGGGCCGGCAGCTCGATGACGAAGCGCGCCCCGCGCGGCTTGTTGTGCTCGACGTGGATGCGTCCGTGGTGGTCGGAGACGATGCGGTGGACGATGGCGAGGCCGAGCCCCGTCCCCTTCTTCTTGGTCGAGAAATAGGGCAGGAACAGCCGGTCGCGGTCCTCCTCCCGGATCCCGGGGCCGTCGTCCGCGACCTCCAGGCGCACGGTGCCGGAAGGGTCCCGGCGCGCCTCGATCGTGACCGTCCCCTGTCCTCCCATCGCCTCCACGGCATTGTCGAGGAGGTTGACCAGGACGCGCTTCATCTGGTCGGGATCGAGCAGGACCCGGGGCAGCCCCGCGTCGCACACCGGCTGGATCGTCACCCTCGAATGCACGCCGTTATAAAGCGACAGCGATGCGGAAATGACGTCCTCGAGGCTCGTGGCCACGCGGTTCGGAGCCGGCAGACGGGCGAAGCGCGTGAACTCGTCCACCAGATTCTTGAGAGTCGCGACCTCGCGCACGATCGCCGCCGTCCCCTCGTCCACGATGTCGTCGAGATCGCGCGCCTTCTCGGCGTATTTCTTGCGGATGCGCTCCGCCGACAGCTGGATCGGCGTGAGCGGGTTCTTGATCTCGTGCGCCAGCCGCCGGGCCACCTCCCGCCAGGCGGCGATCTTCTGCGCCCGCATCAGGTCGGTGAGGTCCTCCAGGACCAGGATGGCCCCGAGGGGATCCCCGGTCTCGTCCCGGAGCGATGTGGCGCTGGCCGCGATGGTACAGGTCCTGCCTCCGATCGACAGCTCGAGCCCGAGGGCCGCCGACTCGCCGCGCGAGGAGAACACCTCGCGGATCAGGTGTTCGATCGCCTCCCGACCCTCCGGCGGCAGGAGCGCGGGCAGCGGACGACCGACCGGCTCGGGCCCCCGCTCGAGCTCGAGCAGCCGGAGCGCCGCCTGGTTCAGCGTGGTGACGCGCCCGTCTCGATCGCACGACACGACGCCCACGGTGACGCTGTTGAGCAGCGTCTCGATGTAGCGCCTGCGCTCCACCAGCTCGCGGTTGCTGGCCGACAGCTCGAGGTTGCGCTTCTCGATGGTCTCCTTGCCGGCCCTGAGCTCCGAGGTCATGCGGTTGAACGACTCCACCAGGATCCCGAGCTCGTCCCCGGCGTCGACCTCGACGCGGTAATCCAGGTTGCCTGAGGAGATCTCGCGCGTTCCCTGCAAAAGCGTCTGGATCGGCTCGGTGATCCGCCGCGCCAGGTACAGCCCGATCCAGGTCACCGAGAAGAGCACGACGAGGGTGATGAGGGCGAACACCAGCACGTACACCCTCTTGATGACGACCTTCTGGGCGCGGATTTGTCGATAGTCTTCGTTGCTGCGCGACACGTACGACGCGAGGCGCTGCAGGTCCCGCGGCACGTAGATGCCGACGATCGCCACGGCGCGCGGCTCTCCCCCGGGCGGGTCGCGCACCGGATGGCCGCATCGGATCAGCATGCCGCCCCGGTAGTCGGACATCCAGATGAACGGCTCCCCCCGCAGGGCGCCCTGGCGCAGGTTGGCGGGAATCTCCTGGAGATCGCCGGTGGCCGGCACGTGAGGGTCGAGCACGACGTAGGGCGGATCGCGCCCCGTGTCGAGCGCCACCAGGTCGAGGTGGTACTCGCGCAGGAGGCCGCCGAGCGCTTCGTGCACCGAGCCCCGCGCCGAGGGATGGGCGGCCCCCGTCTCCTCCAGCCGCCGGGCCACCTCGCGGGCGAACGAGGCTCCCCGCGTCTTGGCCTCGCCGTAATACGTCTCGACGATCTGCTGCGAGGCGTCGGTGAGACGGTCCATCGGCTCGTTGAACCAGCGGTCGACGCTCCTCTGGATGAGGTGCAGCGCGGCCCAGAAGATGATCATCGAGGGCACAAGCCACAGGAGGAGAAGGGAGAACACGAGCTTGGTGCGGAAGCGCGAGCCGAGGATCCCGCGACGTCGCTCCACGAGCACCTTGATGAGATTTCTCATCAGGAGCGTCAGGAGCGTCAGAATCAGGAGGATGTTGATCAGCAGGAGCGACCACAGGAGGACCTTGTTGGTGATGTACACCCAGGAGAAGCTGGTCGCCTTGCTCAGAAGGGCGTAGCCGCCCACGAACACCACGAGGAGCGCCAGCACGCTCGTCCACACGAGTCGGTCGACCCGTATGCGCGAGGCCGGCGTCTCCCGCCTGTCAGGGTTGGGTGCCAAGGCTCTTCGCTCCCCCCGCCACGATCGCGACGCGCTCCCAGTCGGTGTCCATCGGCCACGGGATCACGTAGAAGCGCCAGACGAGGCCGAGAGTCGACTTCGCCTTCAGGTAATAGTCCTCGCCCGCCTTCAGCGTTCCGGTCTTCACCAGCGGCACCGCCTGGAGCGACGTCATGAACTCGCGCATCGCGGCCGGATCGTCGGTGACCTTCGTCTCCTGCAGGTCGTCGTCGATGCGCCGGGTCAGGGTGTATTGTTGCGTCAGCGTGTCGTAGCGCACGGTGCACTGGACGCGGCGCTTCACGATGAGCTGATCGAAGAATGCCGGACGGCGCCGGTAGAGGTGCAGTCGGTACTCGATCGTGGTCGCGAGCCCCGCGGCGATCTCCTCTTGCACGCCCGGTGTCAGGCCGCCCTCGAGGCGGCAGGAGGCCTTGTAGGCGTCACCGTCGCTTTCTGCAGTGAGATGGGTGAGGACCGGGCTGCCGATCGCGGGAGCGGCAGTCAGGCCGGAGATCAGCCAGAAGGTGAGGGCAGGCAGGCTGGCCTTCATCGCTCGCTCGGGCCGGTATCCCCCGACCGAGCGCTTCAGGCGTGCGGTCTTCGGGGCCCGGACGCGGCCAGTCTATCGGAGAGGGAACGGGGTGACAAGGGCCGGCGGCGGCGTCTCTACCCGGCCAGGCCGACCGGATGCGGCAGCAGGCTGTCCTTGAGGTGCGCGAACTCCGCCAGGTGCGCGGCCGGCAGCCGGTCCTCCGAGGTGCCGAGAGACCAGGCCGATCGCGTGGACATGATCTTGGCGACCAGGGCGGCGTGGAGCCGATGACCGCCCTTGAAGGCGATCACGTGGGCGCGGATCGGCGCCCCGAGGAGCGCCAAGTCGCCGACCAGATCGAGGACCTTGTGACGGGCGAACTCGTCGGGGAAGCGCAGCGAGCCGTTCAGGACGCCGTCGTCGCCGACCACGAGAGCGTTGTCGAGCGATCCCCCCAGCGCCAGGCCGGAGCTGCGCATCGCCTCGACGTCGCGCAGCAGGCAGAACGTGCGCGCGGGGGCGATCGCGTCGGCGTAGGTGTGCTCGCTCACCTCGGTCGTCACGGTCTGGGAGCCGATCGCGGTGTGCGGGAAATCGATCGCGTAGGTCGCCTGGAAGACGTTGTCCGGCAGAGCCAGGATCTCCTTCTCCCCCGCCTTGACACGCACCGGCCGGGTCAGGGTCAGGAACCGGCGGGGCTTGCCGAGCGCGCGGACACCGGACTCGCGAATCAGCGTGACGAAAGGCAGGGCGCTTCCGTCGAGGATCGGCACTTCGGGACCATCCAGCTCGATCCGCACGTTGTCGATCGAGAGCCCCTGCAGGGCCGAGAGAAGATGCTCGACCGTCGCGACGGCAAGCGCCCCGCGGGACAGCGTCGTCGAGAGATTGCCGTCATTCAAAAGACGGTGCGTGGCGGGGATTGCGGCGTTCCCTTCGTCCGTGCGGAGGAAGACGATTCCGGAGTCAGCCTCCGCCGGGAGCACGCGCAGCCGGACGCGTCTGCCGGAGTGCAGCCCGACCCCTTCCACTTCCATCGGCCGGGCCAGAGTTCTCTGCTTCTGCGCCATTCCCCCTCCCAACTGTCGACGAACGTCGAGCCTCCTCCATTGCAGCCCATATGCCAAGCATCTCTGTTCCATGTGTAAACCTATAAGTCAATATGTGACAATATGTTACGAATATGACCCCGAGAGGCTTCGGGAACCGTCGGTGGCCCGAGTCGCAAGGCAGCCACACCGATGTGTGGCGATGCTGCCACCCGGAAGTCGTTTGACTGCGTCGATCCGCTGTGATATCTAACCGCACGCGGCATCCAGAGGGGGGGGCGGCATGGGTGGTCATCTGAAGGACAGGGTCGAGGCGGAAGCCAACCGGCACGTGCGCGAGCGGGTCGAGCGGCTGCGGCAGGCGTTCGAAGACGCGCTCTCGGCCGCCTCGGAGCCGATGCGATTCCCCCTCACACCGGGGGAATGGGGGGCGGCCTCGGGTGCGGCGCAGCTTCACGTGATACGGGACGCCGTCGACTCGATCGCGCGACACGAGTCACAGCGCGAGATTCTCTCGGCGCTCCTGGATGCCGCCGCGGCGATCTATCCGCGGACCGCGCTGTTCATCGTGAAGGGATCGACGCTCTCCGGCTGGGCGGGCCTCGGCTTTCTCGGCGAGGGGGGATTCAAGAGCGAGAACGTCTCGCGCGTGACGCTCAGCGCCGCCGGGCACCACATCCTGGCGCGCGCCGCGTCCGGACGCGCGGCCGTGCGCGCCTCGGCCCAGTCGGTCGGCGAGGAGGTCCGGGCCGCCCTCGGCGGAATTCAGCCGGCCGATGCGTGCGCGGTACCCGTCCAGGTTCGCGGCCGCCCCGTGGCGATCCTTTACGGCGACACCGGCGGAGCGACGGAAGGGGGCGACCCCCTCGCCTTCGAGATCCTGGCCCGGGTCGCCGCGATGGCGATGGAGCGCCTGGCGGGGCCCCAGCGCAGGGCACGCGCCGATGTCGCGGCCGGCGCCCCGGGGGCCGCTCCGCATGCTGCCGCGCACGCGCCGGGCGGCACCGTGACGCCCCCGGAGGAGGCGGAGATGCAGGCGATACTGGCCGATCTCGGAGGCCATCCCAGGTCCCCGTCCGCCGACGACGGGCAGAGCGACGAGGAGCGCCGCCGGCTGGCCGACGCGCGTCGCTTCGCCCACCTCCTGATCTCGGAGCTGCTGCTCTACAACGAGGCCGCGGTCATCCAGGGGCGCAAGCATCGCGACCTGTACACCCGCCTGCGCAAGGAGATCGATCGCAGTCGACAGGCGTTCCAGGTCCGGTTCCCGGCGCTGGTCACGGGGCAGAACGACTATTTCAGCCAGGAGCTCGTGCGCACCCTCGCCCAGGGGGATCGGGGACTGCTCGGGAACTGACGGCGCGTGCGTTTCGATCAGCGGCGCGCTGCGAGGGCGGCGAGCAGCCGATCGTGCAGCCCGCCGAAGGCCCCGTTGGACATCACCAGGATCACGTCGTCGCGGCGGGATTCCTTCGCCACGAAGTCGACGATGTCCGGGACGCCCGGGATGGACACGGCGTCCTTGCCGCGCGCGCGCAGATCCGCGATCAGCCGCTCGACCGAGAACCTCTGCCCCTCCGGCGCCCTCTCCGGGTGGTCGACGGCGGCGACGACGATGCGCTCCGCGTCGTCGAAGCTCTTCGCGTACTCCTCCTGGAAGACACTTCTTCGCGTGGTGTTGGTGCGCGGCTCGAAGACGGCCCAGATGCGCCGTCCGGGATACCGATCCCGCGTGGCCTGCAGCGTCGCGCGCACGGCCGTCGGGTGGTGCGCGAAGTCGTCGATGACCGTCACGCCCGCGGCGACGCCGCGGACGTCCTGCCGCCTTTTCATTCCCGCAAAGGTCGCGAGACCCTCCCCGATGGCCTGCGCCGGCAGACCGCGGTGGTGCGCGACGGCGATCACCCCGAGCATGTTGCGCAGGTTGTGCAGCCCGGTGAGCGGCGAGCGGTACACGCCGAACAGAGCACCGTCCTGCGTGACCTCGAACTCCATCCCCTCGGAGCCGGCCTCGCGGACGTGGCCCCGGAAGCCCTCGCCCCGTCCGCAGCCGTACGGGACGAGCGGAGAGCGCGCTCCGCGGGCCGCCTCGCGCGCGTTGGGGTCGTCGGCGCAGTAGACCAGCAGGCCGTCGCGGGGGACGAGCGCCACGAGCTTCCTGAACGCTTCCTTCACCGACTGGAGGTCGGGGTACATCTCGGCGTGGTCGTATTCGACGGATGTCAGGATCACGCTCTGGGGCCGGTAGTGCAGGAACTTCGGGCCCTTGTCGAAGAACGACGTCTCGTACTCGTCCCCCTCGATGACGAACTCCTCCCCCCGCCCGAGACCGTAGGAGCGGTCGAAGTTCTTCAGTACCCCTCCGACGAGGAACGAAGGATCGCGACCGGCCGAGGTCAGCGTCCACGCCATGATCCCGGCGGTGGTCGTCTTGCCGTGCGTCCCCGCCACCACGATCGAATGCCGCCCTTCCAGGAACAGTCTTCCGATCGCCTGCGGCATGCTGGCGTAGGAAAGGCCGCGCTCGATCGCCGCGACCGCCTCGGGGTTCGACTTCGTGGCTATATTGCCGATCACGACCAGGTCGGGCCGGTCGTCGAGGTGGTCCGCCCGGTACCCCTCGAGGACGCGGATCCCCTTGTCGCGCAGCATCGTGCTCATGGGGGGATAGACCGCCTCGTCCGATCCGCGCACGTCGTAGCCGGCGTCGGCCAGGAGGCCGGCGAGCGATCCCATCCCCGTGCCGCAGATGCCGATGAGATGAACGCGCTTCACGGGAGGGCCTGGAGGAGGAACGGTCATCGCGGCGGGCGCCCCTCTGGTTTCGCCACCCGGCGGCGGGTGTGGAGACGACGGCGAGGTGTTACTGGGCGCCCTGCGTCACGTCCAGGTTTTCGTCGGTGATCAAGCCGATATCGGCGCCGCCCTCGCGGATCTTGTCCATGACGTTGACCACGTCCTGGTAGACGAGATCGTTGTCCGCCTGGAAGAAGACGATCTTCTCGCGCCGCCCTTTCATCAGCTCGGCGACGCGATCCTTGACGCCGTCCAGTCCGCCCGAGATCTCCTCGCGGTTCAGATAGACCTTGGGCGGGCTGTCGGGCCCCTTGACGCTGATGATCAGCTGTTCGGTCGGGTCGGGCGGGACGTTCGATTCCGTCTTGGGGGGCACGGCGACGTCCAGGGCGCGGCTGAGCATTGGCGTGACCACCATGAAGATGATCAGCAGCACCAGGACGATATCGACGAAGGGCGTGACGTTGATGTCCGACTTGACGCCGCTGGAACCGAGTTGCATCGCCATGTCAGTTTCCTCTCACTCCTCCGACTGCCCGGGGACCTTCTCGGTCACGAGGGCCACACTGTCGAACCCGGCCTGGTTGGTCTCGATCATCATCTTGCGGACGTCGCCGTACTTCATGCTGCGGTCCGCCTTGATCAGCACGTTCTTGTCCGACATGCGGTCGTGGATCTCGGTCATCTCGGCGAGGTACTGGTCGCGCGGCACCGGCTTCTTCTGGACGAACACCACCTGGTTGCCGTTCTGCTCGGTCTTCACCGCCACCACGATCGCGTGGGCATCGTCGTCCTCGTGCTTGGTGGCCTTCTTGGCGTACGGCAGGTTGATCGTGATCCCCTCCTGCAGCATCGGCGTGACCACCATGAAGATGATCAGGAGCACCAGGCAGATGTCGACAAACGGGGTGACGTTGATGTCGGAGTTGAGACCCCGGTTGCCTCCGGCGCTCATCGCCATGTTACTTGGCGTCCTGCGACGAAGACTGTCGCTTCAGGAAGAAATCCACCAGCTCCGACGACGAGTTCGCCATCTCGATGCCGAAGAACTCGACCTGGCTCTGGAAGTAGTTGAACATCCACACCGCCGGGATGGCCACGCCCAGGCCGACCGCGGTCGTGATGAGCGCCTCGGCGATACCGGCCGACACGGCGCCGATGCCGCCCGAGCCGGTCTTCGCCATGCCGGTGAACGCGTTGATGATTCCGACGACCGTCCCGAACAGCCCGACGAACGGTGCGGTCGCACCGATCGTCGCGAGACCCCCCAGGCCTTTCTTCATCTCGGCCGTGGTGAGGGCCGCGGCGCGCTCGACTGCGAGCCGCACCGATTCGACGGCGTCGTGCGCCGGCATCTCCGATTTCTCGAACATGAACTGCTGCAGCCCGGCCGCCAGGACCTTGGCCAGGTGACTCTTGTTGTACCGCTTGGCGGCCTCGACGGCGAGCTTGTAATTCCCCTCGCGCAGCGCCTTGGTCGCCACGGGGAGATACTCGATCGACTGCTTCTTGGCGGCCCGGAAAAACAGGAACCGCTCGATGAACAGTCCCAGCGAATAGATCGACATCAGGATGAGCATGATGGCGACACCTTTCGCCAGGTACCCCATCTGTAGCCAGATATCCCAAATGCCTGTTGCCTGCATTGTCCTGTACCCTCCTTGTGCCTTACCTGCTCAGCCATGCACCGTATCGTGTCCGAATCATTGCAGGACGAAGTCGACCACGATCGTGAAGTAGACGTCGACCGGCTTGCCGTTCTGCAGACCCGGTTTGTAGTGCCACTGCTTCACGGCCGCGATGGCGGCCTCGTCGAAGCCGAACTTCGAGCCGGGGGAGCGCAGCACCTGGATGTCCCCCACCGACCCGTCCTTCTTGACCACGGCCTGAAGGATCACCTGCCCCGAAATCTTCGCCTTGCGGGCGATCTCGGGATAGACCGGCTGCTTCTTCGTGGAGGTGATCAGCTCCGGATTGGTCACGCCTCCGATCCCGGCGTACAGCGGCTGGTCCAGCATGCCGCCTTCCACGCCGCCCAGCATCCCGCCGAGGACACCCCCGACGACGCCCCCCACGACACCACCGACGACACCCCCTTCGACGCCCCCCTCCACCCCTCCGTCAACACCGTCGTCCTCATTCGTGTCCTCGGGGGCCGTGACCGGGACCGGCTTCTCCTCCGGCACGATCTTCGGCTGGACGATCTCGACCGGCTTCGGGATCTCCTTGGGCTTCGTCTCGGTCGTCTTCTTGTGCCTCGCCGGCGGCGGAGGCGGCGGGGGCGGTGGCGGAGGGGCCGCGACGAACGAGATGGTGATCGGGGGCGGCGGAACCGACTCGACCGACATGAAGCCCGCCAGGATCAGCCCGCCGAACACGATCGCGTGCGCCAGCAGGGCGACAGGGACCGTCAGCCACCGCCGGGTGCGGGTCTTCTTTTTGGTGGAGAACACCATCGATTCGAACAACGGCCCACCTCGACCGCCGGGGCCTCGCCCCTGGCGGCTCCTGGCGGCGCCCGGGGCGCCGCGCTCCCTAGCCTTTCTTCGCCATCGACTTCTTGCGCTGCTCCAGCGACAGCCTCATGAACTTGTCCGCTTCCTGGTTGTACTTGGCGAAGTCCTCCATGTTGCCGCCCAGCTGGGCCAGCTTCGCCTTCTCGCGGAACATGAGGTTGATGTAGGACGTCGCCTCGAAGTAATCCTGGCGGATGTCCGCGGCGCGCTGGAGGTAGTCCATGCCCATGTTCACGAGCTCCTTGCGCTTGTCCAGATCCATGGTGATCCCGGCGTGGTACACCTTGTCCCAGCACAGGACCCCGATCGTATAGAGCGCCTCGGGATTGTCCTTCTCGATCTCGGCGCGCTTCTTGTACCACTCGAGCGACAGATCGAAGTCCCCCTTCTTGGCGTAGATCATCCCGAGGACCTGGGCCAGGCGGGAGGCCACCTCCGGATCGCTGCCGCGTGCCTTGATCTCGGCCTCGAAGAACTTGGCGGCATCGTCGTACCGCTCCGCCTGCAGGAACACGGTGAGGAGCTGGTTCTTGGCGTCCTCGTCGTTCGGCTCGAAGCCCAGGAAGCGCTCGAGGTGATCGATCGCCTGCTGCGAGTAGTACAAATCTTTAGGATGGTGCGACCCGGGCTTGTACAGGGCCATGTAGGCCAGCCCGGCGTTGTGATACGCGATCGGCAGCTCGGGATTGAGGTAGAGGGAGTAGCGGTACCACTGGACAGCCTTATCGAAGTCCTGCCCCTTGTAGAAGTCGTTCCCCTCTCTCGCCGCGTAGTTCGCCTTCAGACGATCGAGAGTCCCCTCGCAGCCCGTCCCGGCGAGGATCAGGAGGGCGAGAGCGGCCCCCGACCCCAGGCGATTCCATCTCATCAATCGTTTCCCTCGTGAGTGCGGCGCATACGGCCCGCAGCCACCCGGCCCATTCGTCTTGTCATGCGGACGGGCCGTGTCCACCGACCGGCCCGGGCCGGATGATAGCGCGATCCTACCCGATTTGCCAAGCGACGCAAGTGCCGGCGCGGGCTCCACGCAAATTGCCTCTGCATACTCTCCGCAGCGCCCAGGCGGCCCATCATGGTCCAGAAAAAAACCGCCGCCCGGGGGGGGAAGACAGGGCGGCGGCTTCACCACGCACTCCGTTCCGAAAGTGTGACTTCAGGCACCCGTGAGCTGGCTGCGCATTCCTTCCAGGGACAGACGCAGCTTGAGCAGGGCCTCGCGCTCGAGCTGTCGGACCCGCTCCTTGCTGAGCTTCAGGATTCGCGATACAGCCTCGAGCGTCAGCTCACTGCCGTCGCGCATCCCGAACCGTCTCTCCAGTATGTAGCGCTCGCGTGCCGGGAGCTGCCGGAGGGCCCGGTTCAGGATCCGGTCGACCTCGGCTCGCATGATGTCGCGCTCCTGGCGGAAGGAGTCCGGATCGGATATGAAGGCCTCGAGACGGGTATCCTCGTTCGGGGAGATGAAGTCATCGTAGCTCGTTGCGTGCGGAAGTAATTGACGCCACATGGCTGCCTCCTTTCCCTGACGCGATCGGATTAGCAACATCCCTGCCAACGTCGAGTCGCGCCCCCGCCTGTCCCGGGATGCGGGCCAGATGCCGCAGTCGGACCCGGCCTGACTCCAGATCGGGCGTGATTTCAAGCCGGCGGTCGCTTCGGCGCCATGGTTCCGAAGTTCCCGCGCCTGCCCGCCCGGGCCGCCCCTCCCCCGCGGCGCCCGCCTTTTTGACGCACCTGGGCGACACCATGACTTTTTGACAGGTCAGTCCTGCCTCCAGTAGCATCCGGTCTGATGACCCGGGCCGAGACGACCCGCCGCGCGCGCGCCGCCGCTGTCCTGGAGGCGCTGCATGGCGCCCGCCCGGAAGCGCGCGTCGAGCTCCGCAATACCTCTCCCCTGCAGCTCCTGATCGCGACGATCCTGTCGGCGCAGTGCACCGACGAGCGCGTCAACCAGGTCACCCCGGCGCTGTTCCGCGCCTGGCCCGACGCCCGGGCGCTGGCGCGCGCCGCGCTTCCGGATCTCGAGAAGGTCATCCGCTCGACCGGCTTCTTCCGCGCCAAGGCCCGATCCATCGTGTCGTGCTGCCGGGCGCTGCTCGAGCGGCACGGCGGCGAAGTGCCGCGCACGATGGAGGAGATGGTCCGCCTGCCCGGCGTCGGACGGAAGACGGCGAACGTCGTTCTCGGCGCCGGCTACGGGATCCCCTCGGGCATCGTCGTGGATACGCACATGGCCCGCGTGGCGGGGCGACTCGGTCTGACGAAGCAGACCGACCCGGTGAAGATCGAAAGGGACCTTGTGGCCGTCATCCCGCGCGAGGAATGGATCTTCTTCTCGATCGCCACGATCCTGCACGGGCGATACGTCTGCCAGGCCCGCCTGCCGCGTTGCGGGACCTGCCCGTTGAGCCCGCACTGCCCGTCGAATCACCTGGAAGCGAAGCTGCTGGCCAAAAAGAGCAGCGGGGCGCGGAGGCCGCGAACCGTCCCCGTCCGGACCGGCGGGAGCCGGCGGCTGTCCTAGGAGGGGGACCGGGTGGGGCCCGGCGGGGGGGTCTCTCCCGGGCCGTCGTCGTCGGGACCGAAGTCAATCTTGATGCCGGCCCTCTCCGCCTCGCGGATGGCCCGACGAACGAGGCGTCTGTCGCGCAACCGGCGCAGGAACCTCCTGACCCAGAGACTCTCCGCGCTCAAAAGCGTCAGACCGGGGATGAGGAACAGGATGCCGGGACCGGGAAGGACCAGGAGCGCCATCCCGATGAGCGTCAGGAGCCAGCCGACCCCCAGCCGGATGATGCGCCAAGCCTGCCTCTTGCCTCTCTGGTAATCCATGCGCGGGGTCCCGGGACGATCAGACGGCGGGTTGGAAACCCTGGAGCGCCTCTTCGGTGAGCTGCCCGACGTACACCAGCCGCGCCTCCCCTTCGAGGCGGACGCCCCGGGCCTTCTGAGGCGGTCCCTCGAAGTGCACGCGAATCAGGGCCCCCGAGCGGGTGCGCAGCGACACGGGGGACGCGGCGATCCTCCCCGAGGCGGCCGCGGCGACGGCCGCGGCGACGCAGCCGGTGCCGCACGCCAGGGTCTCCCCTTCGACACCTCTCTCGTAGGTGCGGATGGCGAGCGCCCCGCCCCCCGCCGCTCCGACGAAATTCACGTTCACGCCGGCGGGAGCGAATCGCGGGTGCGAGCGCAGGGTCCGGGCGAGGCCGACGATCGAGTCCGATTCAGGAGTCTCCCTGAACACGACGAGGTGGGGAACGCCCGTGTCGACGAGGACGCCGCGCACCGGGCGGCCGTCCACCTCGACCTCGACCCCGTCGTCGAACCCCCGCGGATCGCTCATCTCGAACGTGACCGACGACCCCCGCACCTCGGCGCGGTGCACCATCACCGAAGTCTCGACCGTCATCCGCCCCGGCGCGATTCCCTGCAGGTACGCCAGACGGGCGGCGCAGCGGGCCCCGTTGCCGCAGAAGGTCGCCTTCCCGTCCGGGTTGAAGAAGGAGACGCGCAGGTGCGCCACCGACGACGGCTCGAGCAGGATGACGCCGTCCGCGCCGACCGACAGGGCGCGCGTGCACAGACGTCGGACCAGATCGGGAAGGGTGTCGCGCTTCAGCGCGCTCAGACGATTGTCGAACAGGATGAAATCGTTGCCGGCCGCGGACATCTTGAAGAATTCGGTCTGTGCGGGGGTCACCGTCACCTCCCCAGGCCGCCCGGAGCGGAGACCGAGTCGCCGCTCATGCTCTCCGACACCTCCGCCGAACGCGCGCTCTCGTTGGGGGGTGTCGCTCCGTCCAGCGCGGTCACTTCATAATAATACCGCACGCCCCGCGCCGCGGTCGTGTCTGCGAACGACGTTTCCGCCGCTCCGACCTCGCCGATCGGCCGGTACTCCCCCTTCGCCTCGCGGCGATAGACCCGGTAGCCGTGCAGGTCCGCCTCGCTGTTCGGGAACCAGTACAGCTTGATCGCCTGCCCTTCGACCGCCGCCGCCAGCCCGGTCGGCGCCTTGGGCGCGAAGACGTCGAGCGGGAGCACCTCCACTTCGTCGCAGGGGACGCTCTCCCGCAGCGGTGGCGGCGGCTGGCGTAGCGCCCGCACCGAGTAGCGGTAGGTCTCGCCGTACGTGAACCGCGTGTCCACGTAGGTCCGCTCGGAAAGCGGCGCCGTGTTCAGCGGTACGAGCGGCTCCTCCTCCTGCGCGCCGGGACGCCTGTAGACGTTGAACAGCTCTCCCTTGGCGTCGGGGGCGCCCGATTCCCAGGCCAGACGCACCTCCCCCTCGGCGGTCTCGACCTTCAAGCGCAGGGGCGCCGGCGGAGGGGGCGCCAGCAGGATCTCCTGCACCGCGGAGAGCGGCGAGCTCTGCCTGTGCCCGTCCACCAGCTGCACCGCGTAGAGGTAACGCGGCATCGCCGCCGCGGGCGCGCCTGCCCCGGCGGCCGCCGTGTCTCCGAGCACCGAGCGGTCGTGGTACACGAAGTGACCCGAGACGGCAATCGACGCGACGACCGTGGCCAACCTCTGGAACTCCATCATGAGGTAGCGGACCGACACGTTCGACGGCTTCAGCGTCGGCGACGGCCGCATCCTCATGATCTGCACCCTGGCCTCCGGCCCGAGGGGCGTGTCGTCGGTGCGGCTGAGAGACACGGTGGCGTCGAGGAGCACATCCGCGCCCACCTGACGCACGTGGACTTTCTGCACCGGCCGGGGCAGGATGCGTATCGGCGCCAGCGGCGGCCCCTTCTTGCCGCAGCCCTCGGCGTGCAGTCCCGCCACGGCGGCGAGGACCACGCAGACCCAGGCCCAAGACCGGGACGAGGGAGATGCCGAGCGGGTGTCGGAGGACACGTTACAGGATGTACCGGCTCAGGTCCTGGTCCTTCACGATGTCGGCGAGCATCCGGCGGACGTAGGCGGCATCGATCGTGACCTTTCTTTCTGTCATCTCGGGGGCGTCGAACGAGAGCGTGTCGAGAAGCCTTTCCATGATCGTGTGCAGCCGACGCGCGCCGATGTTCTCGGACTGCTGGTTCACCTGGGCGGCCAGCTCGGCCACGGCGCCGATGGCATCGTCGGTGAACACGAGGTCGATCCCCTCGGTCAGAAGGAGGGCGCGATACTGGCGGATGAGCGCGTTTTTCGGCTCGGTCAGGATCCGCACGAACTCCGCCGCCCCGAGCGACTGCAGCTCGACGCGGATCGGGAAGCGTCCCTGCAGCTCCGGGATCAGATCGGACGGCTTGCTGACGTGGAACGCGCCCGAGGCGATGAACAGGACATGGTCGGTCCGCACCATGCCGTGCTTGGTCGAGACGCGCGTCCCCTCCACCAGCGGCAGAAGGTCGCGCTGCACCCCCTCGCGGCTGACGTCGGGGCCCTGGCCGCGCTCCCGCCCGGCGATCTTGTCGATCTCGTCGATGAAGACGATGCCCGACTGCTCGACGCGTAGAAGCGCCTCGCGCTTGGCGGCATCGGCATCGATGAGCTTCTCCTCCTCCTCGTGCTGCAGGATCTCCCGCGCCTCGCGCACGCTGACGCGGCGGGGCTTCTTGCGCGCCCCGAACAGCCCGCCGAGCGATTCCCTGAGGTTGATGTCCATCTCCTCCTGCCCGCTGCCTCCGAAGATCCGGAACGCCGGGAAGGAGTCCTGGGACACCTCGATCTCGATCGCGTGCTCCTCCAGCGCCCCCTCGCGCAGCTGCTGGCGCAGCTTCTCGCGCGTGCGCTGGAACTGGTCCTCCGGCTCCCCCTCGCTCCCCGGCGCGTGTCTCGTTCCCGGCGAGGGGAGCAGGATGTCGAGCAGCCTCTCCTCGACGTGTCCGCGGGCGGTCTGGGCGACGTCCCGCGAGCGCTCCTGCTTCACCATCTCCAGGGAGATGTCCACGAGATCCCGCACCATCGACTCGACGTCGCGCCCGACGTAGCCGACCTCGGTGTACTTGGAGGCCTCCACCTTGATGAAGGGAGAGTTGGCCAGCCGCGCCAGGCGGCGCGCGATCTCCGTCTTGCCGACGCCGGTCGGACCGATCATGATGATGTTCTTCGGCGCCACCTCCTCGGCCATGTCCGGCGGCAGCTTCAGGCGGCGCACGCGGTTGCGCAGGGCGATGGCGACCGCCCGCTTCGCCTTCTCCTGCCCGACGATGTAGCGGTCCAGCTCCTGGACGACCTGCCGCGGCGTCAGGTCGGCGGGCGGATCCATCAGACGCGGCTTCCCGTCCGCCGCGCCGCGCGGCAGCCGCTCGGCCATCACAGCTCCTCCACGACGATCCGGTCGTTGGTGTAGATGTCGATTTCCGCGGCGATCGCCAGGGCCTGCTCGACGATCTCGCGGGGGCCCAGCTCGGTCCTGCGCGCCAGGGCCCGCGCCGCGGCGAGCGCGCACGGTCCGCCCGAACCGACCGCCACCAGCCCGTCGTCCGGCTCGATGAGATCGCCCGTGCCGGAGAGGAGGAACGATTTCCTGTCGGAGGCGACGAGCAGGAGCGCCTCCAGCCGCCGCAGCGCCCGGTCGGTGCGCCAGTCGCGCGCCAGCTCGACGGCGGCGCGCTCGAGGTTGCCGTGGTACTCCTCGAGCTTCGCCTCGAAACGGGTGAACAGCGCGAAGCCGTCGGCGGCCCCCCCGGCGAAGCCCGCGAGAACGCTGTCCTTGTACAGGCGCCGGATCTTGCGCGCCGTGTGCTTCATCACCGTGCGGTCGAGCGTCACCTGCCCGTCCGCGCCCATCGCCACCTTGCCCCGGTGGCGCACGCACAGCACGGTCGTCGCGTGGATCGTCACGAAGATCTCCCGTCCGGCATTATGGTGGAAGGCACCCCGGGGGTCAACGCGCGACGAGTCGCACGCGCGCGTCGACGGCGCACGACGAGGCGCGGTCCTCTCCGGCGAGCAGCGGATTGATGTCCACCTGCTCGATCTCGGGGCGCTCGTCCGCCATCTGGGCCAGACGCAGGAGGGCCTCGACGAGGAACGCCTCGTCGACCGGCGATGCGCCGCGCGCCCCGGCGAGCAGCGCGTGGCCGCGGATCCCGCGGACCATCTCGCCGGCCTCGACGTCGGTGATCGGCAGGATGCGGAACACCACGTCCTTCAGCACCTCGACGAAGATGCCGCCCAGGCCGAACATCAGGATGGCGCCCAGCTTCGGATCGCGCGCCACGCCCAGGATCGTCTCGCGGCCGCCGCGCACCATCTTCTGGACCTGGTACCGGAGGTCGGCCGAGCGCAGCGACTGGCGCATCTCCCGGCAGGCCTTCTCGACCTCGGCCGCCGAGCGCAGGTCGAGCCGCACCGCGCCCGCCTCGGTCTTATGCACCAGATTGTCCGCGACCCCCTTCACGACGACCGGATACCCGAGCTCGGCGGCCGCGGCCACCGCCTGCGTCTCGTCGGTGACGATCCTCGACGGAGCCAGCGGAAGCCCGTAGGCCCGGAACAGACGCTCCGTCTCCTCGGGCAGCAGGACCCGGCGGCCGGCCGTCGCCGCGCCGCGCAGGACGGCCTCGGCCCCGGCGTGGTCGACGTCGAAGGTCCGCCGCGACCCTTCCGGCCGCGCGCGCATGCGCCTGTAGCGATCGAGGCCCGCCATGGCGCGCGCCGCCTCCTCGGGAAACATGTAGACCGGGATGCCGGCGTCGCGCAGCTCCTCGACGCCCTGCTTCCCCTGCTCCTTCCCCATGAAGCAGGTCAGGATCGGCAGGCGCGCGTCCCGCGCCGCATGGATGATCGCGCGGGCCACCTCGACGGCGTTGATCATGATGGGCGAGACGAAGATGACGACCAGACCGTCCAGTCCCGGGTCGTCCTTCAGGATCGCCAGCGCCGCCGCATAGCTCTGCCCGTCGGCGCCGGCCACCATGTCGACCGGGTTCCGCACGCTTGCCTCCGGCACCAGGACGCGCCGGAGCCGCTCCTGCGTCGGGGCGGACAGCTCGACGACCTCGAGCCCCAGGGTGGCCAGCGCGTCGGTGGCCATGATCGCCGGCCCCCCCGCGTTGGTGAGGATGCCGATGCGATTCCCCTCGGGAAGACGCTCGAGCGAGAACGCGGTGGCGAGCGCGAACATGTCGCTCATCGACTCGACCCGGATCACGCCGGCCTGGTCCAGGAGCGTGTCGTACGCCACGCCCGTCGCGGCCAGGGCCCCGGTGTGCGAGAAGGCGGCGCGCGCCCCCGCCGCGGTGCGCCCCGACTTGACCGCCAGGATCGGCTTCTTGCGCGACACGCGCCTGGCGATCGACAGGAAGCGCGTCGGGTTGCCGAACGACTCCAGGTACATGAGGATGACGTTGACGCGCGGGTCGTCCTCCCAGGCCTCGACGATGTCGTTCCCGGAGATGTCGGCCTTGTTCCCCATGCTGACGAAATAGGCGATCCCCAGGCCGATCTGGTGGGCGTGCGCCAGGATGACCTCGCCGAGAGCGCCGCTCTGCGAAATGAAGCCGGCCGACCCCGGCTCGGGGCGGGTGGCCGCGAACGTGGCGTTCATCCGCACGTCGGGGTCGGTGTTGATCACACCCATGCAGTTCGGCCCCACCATCCGGATGCCGGCCGCGCGCACCTTGTCCCGGAGGGCGCGCTCGGCGGTCTCCCCCGCCCCGCCGACCTCCTTGAAGCCGGCGGTGATCACCACGAGCCCCTTCGCACCGCTGGCGATGGCGTCGTCGACGACCCGCGGAACGAGCCCCTTCGGCACGACCACAACCACCAGGTCGACCGGCTCGGGAATATCGCGCAGGCTCGGGTAGCATCGGATGGAGTGAATCGACGCGGCGTTCGGGTTCACGGGATAGAGGGGTCCCGAGAACCCGTATTCGATCAGGTTGTGCAGGATCTCGCGTCCGATCGAGGTCTCGTGGCGCGAAGCGCCGACGACCGCGATCGACCGCGGTCTCAGGATCGCCGACAGCGTCGAGTCCACGTCGTCCTCTCCCCTCGCCTATAATGCGGCGCGGCCTCGGGCGACATCACGCTGCGCCGCGGCAACGTGCGCGCTGAGGCGCCTGTTGTACTCCAGGACGCCCCGCGACTCAAGCCGCGCGCCCGGTCCGCCACGACCACGCTCCTTGACACCCGGCGGCGCCGCTCCATAGGATGTGCCGGCTTCGGAGACCCGCATGGCCCCCTCGTTCCGCGAGCGGAACATCGACCTGTCGATCGGCTACGCCTCGGCCGCCCTGTTCGGCGTCTCGATCGGCGTGCTGATCTGGTTCCTCCTGGCGCTCGTGGACCGGCCCGAGCCCGTGGTGAGCTTCGTGCACCGGGAGATCGAGCGCGCCACCGACGGCCGCGGCGACGCGCGCGCGACGTTCAATGTCCTCCTGATCCTGGTCTGGGGGGCGCTACACTCGGTCATGACCCGCCCGCGCTTCAAGGTCCATCTCCAAAAAGTTTTGCGGCCGCATCTGGAGCCCGCGTTCTATTCCCTCGTCGCGAGCGGCGGGCTGATCGGCGTCTGTCTGCTGTACCGGCCGATTCCGCGCGAGGTGTACCTGCTCGAAGGGGGAGCGGCACTCCTGGTGCGCCTGCTGTTCTACGCCGGCTGGGCGCTCTTCGTGTACTGCTGCTTCCACCTGGACGTTCTGGAGATCGTCGGGCTGCGGCCGATCCTCCGCTATCTCGACGGGGTCCCCCGGCCGCTGACGCCGTTCCGTCCCAGCGGCCCGTTCCTCTGGGTGCGCCATCCCGTGGAGCTGGCGTTCCTGATCGCCTTCTGGGCGGCGCCGATGATGACGGTCGGCCACCTCCTGTTCGCGACCGTGATGACCTTCTACACGTTCCTCGGCGTCGATCACGAAGACCGGCGCATGCTCGAGATGCACGGACCGGGATACGCCGACTACATCAAGAAGGTGCCCCAGATCCTGCCGCTGCCGCGTTGAGCCGCCTCCGGCCGATGCCGCCCCGCCTGGCCCTCCTCCTCCTGCTGCTCGTCACGTTCCTGTGCTGCCTGCCGGCCGTGAACGCCCCGTTCACCTACGACGAGCACGCCGGCATCGAGGAGAACCGGGTCGTCCACCCCGGCGCGCGCCTGGCGGACGCGGTGGCGTTCCGCTACTCGCCCGACCAGGCACGGCCATTGTTCTTCGCCTCGCTGCTGCTGGACGCCGACCTGTGGGGCATGCGCCCCGCCGGCTTCCGCGTGACCGGGTTCCTCCTGCACCTCGCCTGCGGTGTCCTGCTCTGGCTCCTTCTGGCGCGGCCTCCGGGGGACGCGGTCACGGCGCTCGCCGGTACCGCGGTGTTCCTCCTGCACCCGCTGCAGTCGGAATCGGTGCTCTACATCTGGGGCCGCTCGGAGGTGCTGGCGACCCTCTTCGGCCTGGCCGCGATCCTCCTGGCGCTGCGGGCCGCCGGTCGACCCACCCGCTTCTTCGCTCTGTGGGCCGGGGCGCTCGCCTGCGTGGCTCTCGGCCTGGCCTCGAAGGAGGAGGCCATCGCAATCCCGATCCTCTTCTTCCTGTGGTGGACCGTCGCCGAGGGACGACCGTGGAGGCCGGGAGCGGCGCGCGCCCTGGCGCTCGCCGTCCCGGTGATCCTCTTCCTGGCGATCCGCGGTGTCGCGCTCGGGGAGGTCGGCCGGCAGGTGTACGTGCGGAGCGTCGGCGACAACATCCTCGGCCAGGGGGTCGCGACGCTCGAGATGCTCCGTCTCTTCTTCCTGCCGATCGGCCAGACGGTCGATCACCCGACCGGCGTCCCCGGCGCCGTCCCCGGAGCGCTCGCGGTCGCGGCGTGCCTGGCGCTCGTGGCCGGGGCGGGCTGGGTCGCCGCGATGGCCGGGCGCCGCTTCGCGGACCGGGCGGTTGCCGCGCGGGTCGCCTGCGGCATCCTGCTCGCCGCCGTCGCCACCGTGCTCTACTGGCTCGTTCCCCTCCCCGACCTCGTGTGCGAGAGGCGGATGTATCTGCCCCTCGCCGGCGCGGCGCTGTCTGTGTCGGCGCTCCTGGCCGGCGGCCGGCGGCGCGGCTGGCTGGCCGCGGGCGTCCTGGTCCTGCTGCTCGCCCCGGCAATGGTGCTGCGCGCGCGCGTCTGGGCCGACCCGACCCGGCTGTGGAGCGAGGCGGCGCGGCTGGCGCCGCGCAAGGCGCGCCCCCTGATCAACCTGGGCGTGGTGGCCGCGGAGAAGGGAGAGACCGGCAGGGCGACCGATCTGTTCGGACGCGCCATCGCGCTCGAGCCGCGGAACGCCGAGGCGCTGTTCAACCGCGGCAAGCTGCACCTCGACGCCGGCGAGTACGCGCCGGCTATCGAAGATTTGGGGACCGCGGTTGAAGCCAACCCCGGCTTCGTGCGGGCGCGCATCAACCTGGCGATCGCCCGCATCGACACGGGGGATCTGGCGGGCGCCGAAGCGGATCTGCGCGCCGCCCTCGCGATCGAGCCCAAAAATCCCCGCGCTCTCACCAACCTGGGGGAGGTCCTGCGCGCCACGAACCGGACGAACGAAGCGGTCGGCGTGTACCGCGAGGCGCTGGACGCCGACCCGACCTACTCGCACGCCGCCGCCCGCCTCGGCGTGACCCTGGAAAATCTCGGCGACCGGCAAGGCGCCCTCGGCGCGTACCGCGAGTTCCTGGTGCGCGGCACGACCTCCCCCTCCGATCGCGACGCCGTATCCAGGAAGATGAAGGCGCTCGAGGCGACGCCGCCTGCGGGACCCTAGGGCGCGGCGGGCGGCTTCTGTTGTTTCGGCAGCGCCGGCGGCAACGGTTTGCGCGGCAGCAGGTCGGGGCGCGTCGCGGCGTGATAGACGAACGAGGCCATGATGGCGGACGCCTGCATCAGGTCGGCCGGCACGGCGCGGTCGTACACGTCGAGATCCGAGTGGTGCGTGCGCGTCATGTAATCGAGCGGGTCCTGGATGAACTGGAAGCCTGGGAGACCGACGGCGTCGAACGACTTGTGGTCGGTGCCCCCCGTGTCCGCCAGGGCCAGGGTCGTCGCCCCCAGGTCCTTGAATGGAGCGAGCCAGGACTGGAAGATCGGCCGCGCCATGTCGTTTCCCTGCAGGTAGACGCCGCGAATCCTCCCCGAGCCGTTGTCGAGATTGAAGTAGGCCGACAGCCGCGCGTGCTCGGGCTTCGGCGCCATCGTGACCGGATCGGCGAAGTGCTCCTTGACGTAGGCGCGCGACCCCAGGAGGCCCTGCTCCTCGCCGCTCCAGAGGACCAGGCGCACCGTGCGGTCCATCTTGAGATCGAGCGTCTTCAAGATGCGCATCGCCTCCAGGACGACGGCGCACCCGGCGGCGTTGTCCGTGGCCCCCGTGCCTCCGTGCCACGAGTCGAGGTGGGCTCCCAGCATCACGATCTCGTCCTTCCTGCGCCCCCCCGGGATCTCGGCGATGAGGTTCGACGCGTCGAGCGTGTCGTCGATGAATTTCGCCTCGATGTCGAGCGAGACCTTCACCGGGACGCCGCGGCCCGTCAGCCGGACCAGCCGGTCGTACGACTCGGGCGCCAGGACGACGCAGGGGGGAGACACCGGGGCGTCCGGATCCCCCGACCGCACCCCCTCGGCGAACACGATGCCGCCGTTCCCCCGCTTGTCCCCCGCGAGGACCGCCGTCACCCCTTCGTCACGCAGGAAGCCGCTCAGGCGATCCAGCACCCTCCGGCGTCTCACGTAGAAGTCGGAGGTCACCTCCTGGGGGAGCGAGCCGGTCACCTTCTCGCGCTCCTCGCGGTCGGCGGGCAGGCGCTGCAGCGGCCACTCCAGGGGGGGCAACGGCTCGGGCTCCGGGCCCTGGGCCAGGAGCTCGAGCTTGGGGTCGTCGTAACGCTCGACCAGCGGTTTGGTCGGCAGCGCGGGGTTCGGGGGCGGCTCGATCAGGACGATCTTGCCACGCAGCTTCCCCTTCTGCTTCGAGGCGTAGTCGCGGATCCCGGCAGCGAGTGTCTCCAGGTCCCAGATTTCACCGGTCTGCTTCTCTTCGAACAGCGGCGCGAACACGACGTCCCCGCTCACAGGCCCCTGAGTGCCCGACGTCCAGGCCTTCGGGACGCCGTGCAGAGGCGCGTACACCGGCTGCAGCAGGCTCGCCGAGAAGCGCTGCAGCGTCCAGCCGCGCCCGAAGCGCCCCCACGTCTCGAGATGCGGCCCGGCGACGCCCCAGCCCTTCAGGCTCGTCATCGCCCACTCGGCCGCCGAGCGCCACCCCGGCGACCCGGTCAGCCTCGGACCGTTCACGTCGGTCAGGAAGAAGAGGTGGTCCATCACCTTCGAGTCGCGGAACGCCTCGTCCTTGATCCTGTGCACCGTCTTGAGATCGACCGGCTCGTCAGCGACCGCGGCGATTGATGCGCCGATCGTGATCAAGAAGATCGCCAGCCCGCGTGCGCGCAGCCTCATCGTCCATCCCCCGCTCTCCCGGTCCGATCCTGAGATCCCCGGGAGGGGGCGGATGTTATGCGCACGGAAAGACCCGGTCAAGTTCGCGCGGCCGGTGGTGACCTGGGGCACGAGGTGCGTTATACTCCCGCAATTCGATTCGTTGCCCGACGACGGTTGGCGGAAGGTGACTCTCCGATGCGCCGTCCCCTCGTGCCCGTCCTGATGGTTGCGGCCCTCCTTGCGGCATCTCCCGCGATCGCGGCTCCGCACGAACTCTGCGCCGGATTCCTGACCGCGCCCCCCGGGACGCGGGTGGGGATCCCGATCACTCTGTTCGACGGCGACGGCGTGGCCGGGATGCAGGTCGACATCCATTTCGACCCGGCGAACCTGGCGCCGGCGGCCGTCCATCTCGGCGCGGACACCGCGGCGGCCGGCGTCTGGCTCGTGGACAGCGCCCTGCGGGGCCCCGGCATCATGACGGTGCTCCTCTACACCAATCCCCCCCGCGCGCTCACCCCGGGCTTCAAGAGGATGGCCATCGTCGATTTCGACGTCGTCGCCGCGGCCTCGCTGAGCAACATGCCCCTCCCTCTGTCAGGCTGCGTGCTGGGGGACGTGAACGCGCTGTCCCTGCCGTGTACGATCTGCCTCCAGCCCGGTGTCACCCTGGCGGCGCCGCGATTTTTCATCTCCCTGGCGCAGGATGACCTCGTCTTCCATCCCTCCGCCATCGTCGTGGAGCAGGGGGACTGGGTGCTGTGGGACAACGTCGGCTCGAGTCTCTTCCATACGACCACCAGCGGCACGCGCGACCCCTCGACGCGCACGTGCACGGCGGACGGTCTCTGGCGGGGAGAGCTGCAGCCGGATCAACAGTTCGCCCGGCAGTTCCTCGAGCCGGAGGGAAGCCTCCTCCCCTACTTCTGCGAGCCCGACTGCGCCGCCGGCCAGACCGGAACGGTGGCGGTCACCGGGCCGATCGTCCTCATGCTCTCCGGCGGCCCCGGGGTCTCCCTGCTGACCTGGCAGGGAGGGAGCGGTCGCTACCTCGTGCACCGCGGCGAGGAGCCGTCCTTCACCGGCACGACCACGACGAGCCTGGTCCCCGACGGCGGGGACACCGGGACGACCCTCACCGAGCCCGCCGTTCCGGTGGCCGGCGGTATCTTCTTCTATCTCGTCGCGAACAAGCCCTGAAGCACCCGATCGAAGAAATAAAAAGGGGGTCCCGGTTTCCCGGGACCCCCGAGTCGTTGCTGGAGGGCCGCCCTGCGCCCTCCGTCGAGGCGGTCGACTAGCGCAGCGTGATGTTACGGCCGGCCGAGTCGGAGAGGACGATCGCCTCGAGGCTCGGGCTGCCCGCGCCGGTGATGCGCAGGATGGCGCCGTCACCGTTCACGCCGGCTCCCGAGGCGCTGAAGAGGATCACTCTCAGGCGCGCCCCGTGACCGGTGTCGCTCGTGATCTGCCAGCCCTGCGCTGCCAGGCCGGCCGCCGTGATCGTCGTGTTCGGGGAGGCGTTGCGCAGATCGATCTGCAGGCCGCTCAGATCGACGGCCCCCTTGACG
The DNA here is from genome assembly GCA_035635555.1 of Candidatus Dormiibacterota bacterium. Lineage (NCBI taxonomy): Bacteria > Bacillati > Candidatus Dormiibacterota > Candidatus Dormiibacterota bacterium. Next base: position 117,042 of record DASQAT010000028.1, on the reverse strand, counting down.
GTCAGCAGATAGCTGCGCTGACTCTCCTTGACGAGACTCACGCCGATCGGAGGGGAGGCGACGCGCAGCGCGGCCCCCGCGGCCGTCCCGATGCACGGACAGAGGGGCGGGCGACCCAGCGCCTTGTTCCTGACCCGCACCACGTCGAGAACGTTGATCGTCCCGTCGACCCCGCAGTCCTGGTCCAGCATGTTGCCGGCCCAGAACTGGAACGTGGTCGGCGGCGGAGTCGCCACCGGGATGAGCAACGCCTGGCGGACGTCGCGCTGCACGTCGAGGACGTTCACTCCTCCGCTGGCGTCCACGTCTCCCTTCGCCACCCCCTGGAACGGATCGCTCGTCCCCGAGATCAGGATCGGCGGATCGGACACCGTGAGATTCAGGGGGAAGGCGGTCCCGGGAAGGAACGGATCGAGGCAGCAGCGCAGGTTGTAGACCTGCGAGCCCAGACCGCCGGCGAAGTTCATCGTGGCGGGGACGAGTTTCCCGGAGCAGATCGGCCCGACCGCCATCGGGTCGACGGCGTTGTAGCCGGACGCGAGTGTCCCCAGGGAATTAAGCGCCGCCACCTTCACCAGGAACGGCAGCGGGTCAAACGGATCGACTCCGACCGGCGAGGGGATCGGCTGGAACGAGAAGCTGCTGGCGTTGCGCACGATGATCGAACCGGGCTGCCGGCACGGCTGGCAGGGGATCGAGCGTCCCGCCGGATCGCTGAGGACGCAGTTCTTCTCGGCGAGCGGTACCGGGCCGTTCGGGGCCGACGCGACGATGTCGAAATCGATCAGGGCGACTTCGCGCGGTCCGGGGCCCAAGCCCACGGGCGGATTGCTCGACCCGAGGATACGCACGACGCCCGGTCCGACGGGAGCGCTGTTCACCGTCCACCCCCCCGCCGCGGTTGTGTCGGCGCCCAGCTCCACGGCCGCCACGCTGAGCAGCGCGGCGTTGTAGGAGACATCCACCTGGAATCCGGCCACGCTGTCACCGTTGTCGAGAGTGATCGGCACGGCGACCCGGGTGCCCGGCTCGCCCGCCGTCGACTCGTTGCAGATCGTGCGGATGTTCGGATCCACCACGAACCCGCCGCCCGCGCGGCCGAGAGGCGCCAGCGGGCTCAGGTTTGGCTCGAAGACGACCCCGTATCCTCCGGTGGGCGGGGCCGTGCCCTGGAAGATGTCGAAGAAGCTGAAGCGCAGGGTCTGTGTCTCCCCCGGCTTCATGAGAAGCGGAGTCGACTTGTCGATGATGTGGAGGGCGCCCGCCGGATCGGTCAGCGTGACGTGCGTCCCCTTGCAGGCAAGGTCCACCGGCCGCGGGTTCTTGAGCTCGACTTCGAAGAACACATCGAAGAAGCTGTCGAACGTCTGGGTCGGCGTGCCCTGCGAATCCAGGATGGAGACCTTCACCTGCAGGGGCTGCTGCTCGAACGGATACGGGCAGCCGTCGTTCTCGGGCGGTCCGGGGATGGTCGGGCAGCGATCGGCGTAATCGGGCGTGCCGTCGAAGTCCGTGTCTCTCGTCAGCGGCGAGACATCGATCGGGATCTGCGCCACGCCCGCGACGCCGAAGCGGTCGATCCCCGTGAGGGTGATCACGTGCCGCCCGGCCTTGAGCTGAACGTCCAGGTTGTACCCCGTCCCGAGCGGTCCCTGGAGATCCGACGACCACTGCAGCTGATCGCCCGGCAGGACGCCGTCGTCCGGGCTGCTGCCATACCCCATCAAGGTCACCGGCTTCCCCTCGCCGGCCACGGCCGGCTGGTCCTTCGAAGGAGGAACCGGCTCCGCGATCACCACAACGGGCTTCTTGCGCGCCACGACGAAGGGACCGGCCGTCGCCTCGGCGGTGTTGTAGCCGTCGCTGACCGTGACCCGGATGATCCCGTTGTTGCTGCCGGGGAGATTCGCCGGATCGAGCGTCAGGGCGCTCCGGTCCTCCATGTTGCCGGTCAGCGAGATGAAGTGCTGCCCGCCGTCCGGGCTGTATTGCACGGAGGAGTAGATCTCCGGGCTGTCCTGGTCGGTGGCGTTCCAGGACAGCAGGAACGGCCGGTCGAGCTTCGGCATCTGCCGGGGATCGGGAGCGAGGATCTGCACCGCCGGCAGGAGCAGGCTGACCGCCTGCCTGTCCAGGATCGCGTCGCCGTCGAGCAGCCGGACTTCCATGACCTCCGAATTCCCGTCCGCGTTGAGCGGAGTCGGCATCCGGAAGCTGAACGCGTACGGAGTCGGCTCCTCTCCGTCCCCCTGGAAGTTGGCGTCGAACTGCCGGGCCTCCAGGACCTGGCCATTGACTCCGATGAGCTCGATCGCGAACCGGCCCTTCCCGCCGCGCTCGATCGGCACGGCCCGCTTCAGGCGCCAGGTCGGCCAGAGGACGCCCGTCCCCTCGGGGTTGATGATGCCGTTGATGAACCCGATGTCGATCGTCGGCAGCTCCTCCTCGGGAGGGTTCAGCAGACCGTACGGCATGAACACGTCGATCGGGATGACCTGCCACCAGTTGAAGTGACAGGAGTCGAAGAGCGACTCGGGCGTCGTGGCCTGCCACAGGTTCCAGAAGTGCGAGTAGCGCGACGGACTCTGCCACGCCTGGCTCGTGAACAGGCCGGGCACCATGACGTCGAACTGGCTGGAGGAGACGGGCACCGCGAGGTCGGTGTCGAAGCCGGTGATTCCGATCTGACCGGTCGCCATCGACTGATGCACCTGGCAATAGTTGTGGTACAGCTCGTGGTTGAAGGTGCGCTGGAAGCGGCTCGCCTCGGTGTTGCCGTAGGCGGCGACATCGTGCGGGGCCGCGCAGGACGGAAGCTGGGACAGCCCGTTGCCGTTGACCGGTCCGGGCCACCAGCCGTAGACGTTGTCGTAGGTCGTCCCGCCGACCGTGCGCATCAGCGCCAGCGAATCGAGCAGCGTGCCGTCGACCGTCGTCGAGAGATCGGTCGGCCACTGCTTCACGGTCGGGTTCAGCCAGTACTGCAGCTTGCAGGGGGCCAGCGGCCCCGCCTTCAGGAACCAGGCCATCCCGTTCGCCGCCATCCCCGCGTCGGCGATGCGTGTCGCGTCGCTGTCGAACTGCAGCCGCACCCCCTCCACGCGTAGACGCTGGTTATGGATGAAGTCGCGGCTCGTCGACGGCGGGCTCAACACGTTGATGTTCGGTGTGGAGGACGACAGGGCCAGCTCGAACGACACGTTGCCGCTCGGAGGGAAGGCCCAGGTGAAGGTGAGACTGCTGTTGGCGTTCTCCGGGTTCGGGCTCGTCCAGGGGGCCACGGAGATCGGTCCGTTGATGGGCGCCAGCGTCGCGATGACCGTCGCTCCCTGCCTCACCGTGAGCGTGCCGTTCACGCTGACGGGAGGAAAGAAGGTCGGGAAATGAAAGCTGAATCCCAGGATGCTGAAGTGGATGTAGCGCTGCGCCTGGATGTAGGCCCGGATGGCGGTCGGCTTGTGGGCCGACAGACCGATGCCCGGGTCCGCCGGCACCTGTGGGCGGGTCTGGACCGACTGGGTGACCTCCAGGTCCCCCAGCGCCAGACTGACCTGGCCGTCGTGGGCGCGCGCCAGTCCGGCCCCGAGCGGCAGGAGCAACAGGGTGAGAAGCGGGAAGATTAGGGACCGACACCTCATGGGGCCTCCTCGGAGAGAGCGTTCTCTCCTCAGACACGGGTGAATGGGTCCCGGCCTTTCCCCCGCCCGGTGCGTCAGGGCTCGGAGGTGGCCGCGCTCGCCCAACTGCGGACGCGGCGACCATACGAGTCCGACGAAGCCATCACGAGAGTTCAGCCAGGAAACAGGAAATCAGATTGCGGGAGGCTAACAGGAAGAGTTCGAGAGCGCAAGACCCCGTCGAGCGGAAAAATTCATTCGGCGCACAGGATGGGATGGAAATCGCTGCACGGTCCGGGACTGAACAGCCCCGTGCCCTTCTCGCGCAACAGGGTTCCGTCGATCCGGGTGCCGTCGGGGTGGACGGTCATCTGCCAGTCCTTCCCCGCCGTGCTGTCCGAGCAGTTTCTGGCCAGGTCGAGGTCGTCCACCCAGGACCTGTCGCTCTCGCTGGACAGCCAGAGCACTCCACGGGTGCCGTAGGCGTTCTTGATCTCCCCCGTGCTCGGGAAATGGCTGTCCGGGAACTCCGCCCGGCATTTCCGGGTCGCGCCGGTCCGGCCTCCCAGGTCCCCCTGGTAGGCGGCCGTGGTCGAGCGCAGGGTCATCGGCAGCGTCCCGCTGCCTTGCAGGGTTACGAGGAGGCGCCCGCCGGCATCGGTGGACAGATTGCCGACGGAGACGGTCCCGGCCACCGGCTGGATGGCGGGGAAATTGGAGACGGCCACCGGCACCGGCCCGGCGGTGGCCGCCGCCCCGGTCGTCGCCCGCGGGCGCTCCGCCCCGACTCCCGGCAGGAACAGCGCCGCGGCCCCGGCGAGCCCCAGACAGGCCCACGCGGTCATTCTACGCATGCCTATTCATGTACGACGAGGCGGACCAGGATGCAACAGGAAACCCGCTGCCAGAACGGGTTTCATGGCAACTGCGCCGATCCGGGGACGGGTGGGCCGTCCGAGGAAGCGTGCTCTGGACACTCGTCCGGCATCCGTGGCATTCTCCGTCTCCGCGACCTTTCGGGTTGCCACGATGCCGGAGTGGCGAAACTGGTAGACGCACGGGACTCAAAATCCCGCGGGCGCAAGCCCATGTCGGTTCGAGTCCGACCTCCGGCACCAACCGACCGCCTGGCGCCGATTCGGCTTCAGTGCTCCGACGCCCCCGCCGGCGCCGCTTTCACTTCGTCGGGCAGCTTCTGCGGCTTCTTGTCGCTCGCCGGCGTCCCCTCGGGAGTCGGATTGAGGTGGGCGTCGAGCCAGCCGATCCATTCGCGGTAGACCGAGCGCATACGCACGGGGTCCGAGGGGAAATGCCCCGCGACGGGCCAGGCGACGAAGCGTGTGTCGACGCCGTTGTCCTTGAGGGCGTGGTACAGGCGGTACGACTGGGTCACGGGGACGCGCGCGTCGCCGGTGTCCGAGAGGATGAGCGTGGGGGTCTTGATGCGGCCGGCGTAGGTGATCGGCGACTGCTCGCGGTACGACTTCTCGCGCCCGCCCGTCCAGGGCGATCCTTCGAACGACCAGCGCGCCTGCACGTTGAAATCCGACAGATTGTACTGGTCAACCCAGTCGGTGACCGGGGCGCCGGCCACGGCCGTCTTCCATTCGTCGTAGTGGCCGATGAGCCACGAGGTCATGAAGCCGCCGTACGACCAGCCCGAGACTCCGATGCGCGAGGCGTCGACCGAGCCGCGGTCCTTCACGACCTTGAGACCGGCCATGACGTCCCTGCCCGGGCCGGCGCCGGCGTCGTTGACGATGGCGCGCTGGTAGGCGTTGCCGAGATTGTCGCTGCCGCGGTAGTTCGGCTGGAAGACGATGTAGCCGCGCGCGGCCATCAGCTGGCCGAAGGTCGAGAAGCTCTCGGTCGAGGCCGCCTGCGGTCCGCCGTGGATCAGGAGCACCATCGGATACGTCCTGCGCGCGTCGAAGTCCGGCGGGTAGATCAGCACGCCGTCCTCCGACCAGCGGTCGGGCCCCTGCCACGCGATGCTCTCGACGCGTCCGAGGTCGAGAGCCGCCACCGGATCGTTGAACGAGGTCAGCCGCTGCGCAGGTGAGTCGGCCGAGGCCATGTAGTACAGCTCGGTCGGGTGCTGCGACTCGCTGCCGGTGAAAGCGATGGCGCCGCCCGGCGCCACGGCCGCGTCGATCCAGAACGACCAGGAGGGGTTCGCCCTGCCGAGGTCGAGCCGGCGCGCCTTCCCGTCGACCGGCTGGAGCCACAGCGAGACGCGCGTGCCGTCGTTGCCGCCCACCAGGAGCGCGCGGCCGTCCGGCATCCAGATCGATCGGTACAGACAGCGGTCGAGCGCGCGGGTCACGACCCTCGGCTCCCCTCCCGCCGCCGGGACGACGGCGACCTCGTTGACGTTGTTCGGGTTTCCGTCGCGCGGATACCACAGGGCGACCTGCCGGCCGTCGGGGCTGAAGCTCGGATACCCTTCCAGGGTCCGGCGACCGGTCAGCGGGCGCACGGCTCCCGTGGCGACGTCGAGGATCTGGATGGACGACTGATCGGAGTCGCCGAAGTGCGGCCTCTCCTGGCGCGTGAAGGCGATGCTCTTGCCGTCGGGCGACCAGGACAGGGGGGACGAGGGAGGACCGGGCGGCTGGCTCACGGGCAGGGACCAGGTTCCGGACGTGAGCCGCTTCGCCCCTCCGCCCTCGGACGGCACCAGCCAGATGTGCGACCGGTTCGGCGCCTCCTGCGCCAGGAAATCGTTGTCCCCGACCTCGAAGGCGTCCTCCCCCTTCTTCATCTCCTCGAGCTTCGCGGGAACGTCTTCGGTCACGAAGGCGAGAGCGCCGCCGTCGGGCCTCCAGGCGAACTGCTGCACGCCGCCCCAGGCGTCCGTGATCTGCAGCGCGTCGCCGCCGTTCATCGGCAGCACGAAGATCTGCCGGCGACCCTCTTCATCTTTCTGTTCCGCGGCAGCCGGCGTTCCGGCATCGTCCTTCTTCGCCGGCTTCTTCGGCGTGCCCTTGGCCAGGAAGGCGATCCGCGCCCCGTCCGGAGACCAGCGCGGATGGGCGAGCTCCTCGCGTTCGCGCGTGAGGATCCGCTGCGCCTTGGTCGCCACGTCGACGAGGACCAGCTCGGCCTCGTGCCGGTTGTCGTCGTAGTTGGGGCGCGACACCACGATGAGGATCGATTTTCCGTCGGGCGACACCTGCGGATCGCTCGGGCGCACCAGGCGCGCCAGGTCCTCGAGAGCGAGGCGGCGTGGTGATGCGCTCGTGGCCGGGGCGTCGGCGAGCGCCGGCAGGGTGAGAAGGCATGAGGCCAGCGCGACAATAAGAACGACGGGGCGTCTCATCGATGCGTCTCCTTCAGAATGACGGCAGGGTGGGGCGATTATATCGGACTCACCGCCGTTCGCAGAGGATGACGTGATCGGTCGAATCGGCGCCGAATGGCTCGCGCCGGAAGGAGCCCCAGTGCTCGCGAACCACGAACCCCTCCTTCCCGAGGAGGACCTCCAGCTCGAATCGCGTGTACAGGTGGAACATGAGGCTGGTTCGCCGCTCGTCCAGCACCTCGCCGCCTATCCTCATAGTCCTCCAGGTGTAGGTCACCTGCAGATTTCCGGACGTATCCAGGGGGCGCGTGTCGACGCTCCTGACGACCACCTGATCCGTGCCCGTCAGGGCTCGTTCGATGGCACGGCTCTCTTCGTGAGGGCGAGTCAGCAGATCGGGGTCGGGCCGCAGGACATCGAAACAGAGGAGCCCGCCGGGTTCGAGGTGACGGGTCACGTTGCGCAGCCAGGCCCGTCTGTCGTCCGGATCGAGCAGGTGTTGCGCGACGCGGAAGGGGGCGGTCACGAGGCGGTAGCGGTTGGCGAGGCACGCGCTGCGAATGTCCCCCTGGGTCAGGCCGATCCTGCGCCTGACCTCGTCGGGCTCGGCGGAAAGCTTGTCCCGCAGCGCCCGCAGCATGGCGGGCGAGGAATCGATGCCGTGGATGGCGACCCCGGCGCGGGCAGTCGCCAGGAGGTTCCGTCCGCTGCCGCAGCCCATTTCCAGGACCTGTCCGCCTACTTCCCCTGCCAGTGATGAGTAGAACTCGATGTCCTCGACTCGGCCGGCGGCCACGTAATCGGCGTCATAGAAGCGGGCCATGAGGGCGTACGGGTCCGGGCCCTCCGGTTCAGTCACGCGCTTGCCATTCATGTCGGCGTCGATCCCGCACGAAAATACCGCCTGACCTTGCCGCCGCGCAAGCGGTCTCCTGGCATGCTCGCGTCGCCCCCGGCTCGAACGGGTGGCATGCTAGGATCGGACGTGGCCTCATCCGGCAACAATGCCCGGCACGAGCGGCTTCTTTCCGCCCGGGACAGGCTCGCCGCACTGCTGTCGCGTTGGCGGGCGCGCCATCCGGCCGCGGCTCTGGAACGCGTCGAACGCTTCGTCCCGGTCATTCAGGGGCTCGCTCCTCCCGGCGACGATCCGCCCGGACAGCGGCCGGAGCTCCTGCGTTTCCCGGGTCTCTCCGCGCGGCCGTGGTACGAGAACGACCGCTTTCCATGGATCGAGCCGCTCGAGCGGCGCTGGCGCGAGACGCGCGCCGAGCTCGATGCCCTGCTCGCACGACCGGGCTCCTTCGCGACGTTCGTCGACGGGGAGGGGGCCGAGTACCGGGAAGAAAAGTTCGGCCTGCGCGACCGCCGGGACGCCTGGACGGTGTTCGACCTCCTGTCCCCCGACGGCGTCCGGTGTTGCCCGCGCACCGCGGCCGTGGTGGAACAATTGATCGGCGAGGTGTTCCTGGCCCAGTTCTCCCGGCTGCTTCCAGGGACTCACCTGCCTGCCCACTGCGGTCTGGTCAACTATCAGCTGACCCTGCACCTCGGCGTTCTCATCCCGCCCGGCTGCACGATCCGCGTCGGCTCCGAGACGCGGACGTGGACGGAGGGCCGCTGCCTCGTCTTCGACGACAGCTTCGAGCACGCAGTCTGGCACCGTGGAGAGGGGGACCGGGTCGTCCTCCTCGTGCGCTTCCCGCACCCGGACCTGACCGCCGTCGAGATCGATGCCCTGGCCGACATCGAGGAAAATGTGGGGGCGCTTCTCGGCGACACCGCCGCCGCACGCAAGGCCAGCCTGCAGGACTTGCGCCTGCTGCCTTGCCAATCGGATAACATCCGGACCCGGAGGACCGCATGGCCGCTGAAGACAAAGACGACGACCTCTACAGGGTCGTGATCAACCACGAAGAGCAGTACTCCATCTGGCCGATCGACAAGGAGAACGCGCCGGGCTGGAAGGACGCGGGCAAGACCGGCACCAAGGCCGAATGCCTGGCCCACATCAAGGAAGTCTGGACCGATATGCGGCCGAAGAGCCTGCGCGACAAGATGGACCGGGACAAAGGCCGGGCTTAGGGTCCCGGCCCTGAAGCCTCTTTTTTTTGCCCGGCGGACGGCGCCCTGGACGCCCCGGCAACGGCCGCTTGCAGGCGCGCTCGGAGCTCCCCGGCCAGGGCGTGGACGTGCGGCTCGCGCAGCATCGAATAATGATCGCCCGGGACCTGGTGCACCTCCACCCCCCCGGCGGCGATTTCGCCCCAGCCGAGCGTCGGATCGCGATGGTGCGCCGTCGCGTCCGCGGCGCGGAACAGGGTCACGCGTCCGGGATAGATCCCGGGCAGGTAACCGCGCAGGGCCTTCAGGTTCGACCTGAGGACTTCAAGCAGACGCCGGACCTCCGCGTCGCGGATCTCGGGCGGCAGGAGCCCCTCGGCTTTCGCCCGCTCCACGACGCCGTCCAGTCCGGACGCAGATCCGCCGCCCAGCTCGCGCGCCAGCATGGCCACCAGCGATGAGCCGTCCACCGGATTGGAGGACTCGGGAAGCGAACCCGGGGCGCGGCTGTCGATGAGCGCGAGCAGCGACACGCGCTCGCCGCGTGCCGCGAGCCGGCGGGCCATCTCGAACGCGACCACTCCGCCGAACGACCAGCCGCCGAGGGAGTACGGCCCGCGGGGCTGGTGCTTCCTGAGGGCCTCGGAATACTTCGACGCGAGGGCCTGGACCGAGGTCTCCGGCGTGTCCCCGTCCTCCAATCCCGGCGCCTCCAGGGCCATGAACGGCCGGTCGGTCCCGAGACGGCGCGCCAGTGCACCGTAGCAGAGGATCGTCCCGCCGATCGGGTGCACGCAGTAGAACGGCGGCCCCGTGGCGGAGTCGCCTGAGAGGCGCACGAGCGGCGGGCGCACGTCCGGCGCGGCTCCGCGCCGGAGCGCGTCCGCGAGTACGGCGATCGTGCCGCCGCGGAACAGGGTCGAGAGCGGCAGCCGCCTTCCGAACTCGCTCTCCACCCGCGCCATGAGTCGGACGGTCAGGAGGGAGTGACCGCCGAGGTCGAAGAACGATTCGTTCACACCGATCGGACGGACGTTCAGTACCTCCTCCCAGAGAGCCGCCAGACGACGCTCCACGTCGTCACGGGGTGCCGCGGCTCGCGTCGCCGGTCGCGCGGGATCCCGTCCTGCCCCTCCCGGCCGCACCACCCGGAGGGCGCGGCGGTCGACTTTGCCGTTTGGCGTCCTCGGCAAGGAGTCGAGCGCGACGATGGACGACGGCACCATGTGGACCGGCAGCTTCTGCTTCAGGAAGGAGCGCAGGTCGCCGGGCAGGACCACCTCCCCTGCCTCGGGCACCACGAACGCCACCAGACGACTGTCGCCCGGGGACGGCTCCTGGACGACCACGGCGCTCTCGTGGATGGACAGGTGCTGCGCCAGGACCGCTTCGATCTCCCCCGGCTCGATCCGGTAGCCGCGCAGCTTGATCTGGTGATCCGTGCGCCCGAGAAATTCAAGCGTGCCGTCCGGCAGGAAGCGCCCCAGGTCGCCCGTCCTGTAGAGGCGAGCGCCGCGCTCGCCGCTCCAGGGATCGGGCAGGAAGACCTCGGCGGTCAGGTCGGGACGGTGGAGGTAGCCTCGGGCCACGCCGGCCCCGCCGACGTACAGCTCGCCCGGGACACCGATCGGCGCCGGCTCCATTTTGCGGTCGAGCACGCGGAGCCGCGCGCCCGGGATCGGGCGGCCGATCGGAACGCTGTGGTTCCCGTCCTCCACACCTCTCGCCGGCGCGGTGCATTCGTGCGCGGCGCACCAGACCGTCGCCTCGGTCGGTCCATATTCGTTGAACAGTCGGGCCTCCGGGAGCAGGCCGCGGTGCTTCGCCACAAGCTCGGGCGGGCAGACCTCTCCCGCCACGATGACGGTCCGCAGCGACGCGAGATCGTCGGGCCGCGCCTGGGCCAGCGTGTAGGCGTACAGAGACGGGACGCTCAGCCAGTGCGACACGTGCTCTCCCCGGATCAGGTCGAGGAGTCTGTGCGGGTCCTCGTGGACGTTCTCGGGAGGCACGACGAGTGTGCCCCCGGAGGAGAGAGTCCAGAAGATCCCCGCCACCGAGCTGTCGAAGGCGAAGGGCGGGAGCAGCAGGAAGCCGGCGATCGTCTCCCGGTACATATCCAATCGGGCGGCGGTCGAGCGGGCCAGGTTGCCATGCGTCACGAGCACCCCTTTCGGCAGCCCCGTCGAGCCGGACGTATAGATGACGTAGGCGAGATCGTCGCGGTCGGGGCGGCGGTCGAGGGGCGACGCGCCCGCTGCGGCGATCGCCGCGGCGTCGTCCGCGTTGTCCAGGCAGACGGCGCGCGGCGGGCGCAGCCGAAGCGACGATAGCAGCGGTTCGCGGGTCAGCAGGATCGGGGCGCGCGTGTCGCGCAGGATGAACTCGAGCCGCTCGCGGGGATAGCCCGGGTCGAGCGGGACGTAGGCGCCGCCCGCCTTCAGGACAGCGAGGATCCCGACGATGAGGTCGAGGGAGCGCTCGAGACAGATCGCCACGGGGACCTCGGGCCCGACCCCCAGGGATCTCAGATGCCGGGCCAGCCGGTTCGCGCGGCGATCCAGCTCCCGGTAGGCGAGGCGGCCGGTCCCGGAGACGACGGCCGGCGTCCCGGCTGTGCGGGCCGCCTGCGCCTCGATCCGATCGAGGATCAGGGGATCCTCCGTCCGGGTCTCCCCGCCCGCGCCCCGGCTCCACTCTTCGAGCACGGTCCGCCGCTCCGAAAGCCGCAGGATCGGCAGGTCCGACACACGTCGCTCCGGGTTGTCCAGGGCCGCGCGCAGCAGGACCTCGAGGTGTCCGGCCATCCGGCGGATTCTCGGTTCATCGAACAGATCCGTGGAGTACTCGAACGAACCGGCCAGCCCCTCCCCGGCGTCGGTGATCGACAGCGTCAGGTCGAATTGCGACGTGCCGGTGTCGATCTCCATGTACTGCATCGTCAGGCCGTCAAGTGCGGGGACGTCCTCGCTCGGGGGTTGCAGGGCGAACATCACCTGGAACAGCGGCGCGCGGCCGAGGTCGCGCTCGGGCTGCAGCGCCTCAACCAGCTTCTCGAACGGCAGGTCCTGGTGCGCGTAGGAGCCGAGGGCGGAGTCCCGCGTGCGCCGGAGGAGCGCCCGGAACGACGGATCGCCGCAGAGGTCGCCGCGCAGAACCAGCGTGTTGACGAAGAAGCCGATCATCCCTTCGGTCTCCACACGGCTGCGCCCGGCGATCGGCGTCCCGACCAGGATCTCCTCCTGCGCCGTATAGCGGTGCAGGAGCGACTGGAAAGCCGCGAGGAGCGTCATGAACAGGGTGACTCCCTCGCGGCGCCCGAACTCCTCGAGATCCTTGCCCTGATCCGGCGGCAGGGCGAAGGAATAGCGCGCTCCGCGGTAAGTCTGGATCGGCGGACGGGCCCTGTCGGCCGGAAGGTCGAGGACCAGGGGCGCCCCGGCCAGCCGCTCCTTCCAGTACTCAAGCTGCCCCCGCAGGACGTCCCCCTGCAGCCACCGTCTCTGCCACAGGGCGTAGTCGGCGTACTGGACCGCCGGCTCCGCCAGGGAGGACGGGCGCCCGGCGCGGAAGGCGCCGTAGATGTGCGCCAGCTCGCGCAGGAACACGTGCATCGACCAGCCGTCGCTGACGGCGTGATGTGTCGTCAGGAACAGGACGTGATCGTCGTCGGACAGCCGCACCAGGCCGGTGCGCGCCAGCGGGCCCCGAGCCAGATCGAAAGGGGCGCGGGCTTCGTCACGCGCCAGCCTGAGGATCTCCCCTTCGCGCTCGCGGGCCGGCAGGCGGCCCAGGTCGACGACCGGCAGGTCGAGCTCCGACGCGGCTGCGATGACCTGCACCGGCTCGCCCCGGCGCTCGGCGAACGTGGTCCGCAGCGCCTCGTGGCGTCGGACGATTTCGGAGTGGCTCCGCCGCAACGCCTGCACATCGAGTCTCCCCCGCAGACGCAGAGCGGCGGGGATGTTGTAGAAGGCGCAGCCGGGCTCGAGACGGTCGAGAAACCACAGACGCTGCTGCGCGAACGACAGCGGCAGATCGCCGTCCCGCGGCGCTCTGCGGAGCTCCGGAACGTCATGCCCCGCGGCCGCGGCGCTACCGCTCTCGATCGCACGCAGCAGCCCCGCCACCGTGGGCGCGTCGAACAGGGCGCGCAGGGGGAGGTCGACCTTGAACGCCTCGCGGACACGCGAGACGAGCTGCGTCGCCAGCAGCGAGTGGCCACCCGCCTCGAAGAAATTGTCGTTGAGGCCGACCCGTTCCGTCCTCAGGACATGTCCCCACAGACGGGCCAGCTTCTTCTCCTCGGGAGTGACCGGTGCGGCATGCTCCGCGGCTCCCGCGAGCCTGGAGGGACCCGGCGCCGGCAGAGCCTTGCGGTCCAGCTTGCCGTTCGGCGTCCGCGGCAGCGCCGCCAGGACGACGAACGTCGCCGGCACCATGTACTCCGGGAGTCGCGCCGCGAGGTGGCGCCGCAGCTCGCGCAGCGACATGGACGCCGGCCCCGGCTTCGGGACGACGTAAGCCACCAGGCGTCTGTCGCCGTCGCTCTCCTCCCGCACCTGGACGACCGTCTCGCCGATCGCCGGATGGGAGCCCAGCACCGACTCGATCTCCCCCGGCTCGATCCGGAAGCCGCGGATCTTGACCTGCTGATCGATGCGGCCGAGAAAATCGATCGTCCCGTCGGGGCGGAACCGCCCGAGGTCGCCCGTGCGGTACATCCGGGCGCCGGGCGCGTCGCCGAACGGATCCGGGATGAACCGCTCCGCCGTCAAGCCGGGGCGGTTGATGTAGCCGCGCCCCGGGCCGATGCCGCCGACGCAGAGCTCTCCCGGCACGCCGGGGGGCACGGGGTCCAGGTTCTCGTCGAGAATGTAGACACGGGTGTTCGACACCGGGCGGCCGATCGGCGTGGTGTCGGTCGCGCCCCGGGAGGGGCGCGCGATCGTCGTGTAGACCGTCGCCTCCGACAGGCCGTACAGATTGATCACCCTCTCGATGGTGCCTTGCGTGTAGATCCTCTGCACCAGGGGGTTCTGCAGCGCCTCCCCGGCGAGACTGACGGTCCTCACCGAGGCGGGAATCCCGCCGGTCCTGAGCAGCTCGGCGATCGCCGACGGCACCGTGTTGATGAGGCGGACCTGGTCGCGCGCCGGGAGAGTCGGGAGCTCCAGGGCGTTTTCCGCCAGGATGACCGTGCCGCCCCACGACAGCGGCCCGAAGATCTCCAGGACCGACGAGTCGAAGCAGATCGAGCTGCTGGCAAGAACACCCGAGAGGTCCCGGTCGCCGAAGGTCTCGCGCGCCCAGTGCAACAGGGACACCGTGCTCCCGTGCTCGATCGCCGCTCCCTTCGGCCGTCCTGTCGAGCCCGAGGTGTAGATGACGTACGCGAGATTTCCCGGCGCGACCCCGCAGAGCGGGCGGTCGGAGGGTTCGCGCTCGATCGCGTCGCGGTCGCGGTCCAGACAGAGGACGCGCGCCCGGTGGGGAGGGAAGAGCCCGAGCAGGTTCTCCTCTGTGATCAGCACCGTCGCCCGGGTGTCCTCCAGCATGAACGCCAGGCGCTCCCCGGGATAGGCCGGGTCGAGCGGCACGTAGGCCGCGCCGGCCTTGAGTGTTCCGAGAAGCGCGACGACGATGTCGAGCGATCGCCGCAGGCACACGGCCACGAGCGCCTCCGGCCCCGCGCCGAGCGCGCTGAGCCGGCGCGCCATCCGGCTGGACCTGCGGCCGAGCTCCCCGTAGGTCAGGGTCCGGGTTCCGTCCACGACGGCGACGGCTTCGGGTGTCCTCTCGACTTGCGCCTCAAACAGGTCGTGCACGCAGCCGTCGAGCGGGTAGTCCCGCCGCGAGTCGTTCCACTCGACGAGGACCCGGCGGCGCTCGGGCGCCGTCAGCGCCTCGAACCGGTCGTGCCGGCCATCGGGGGCGCCCGCCATCGACGCCAGCACACGGGCGTAGTGCGCCGCGATCTCCTCCACCTCCCGGCGCGACAGCTCCGCGGAGCGGTAGTCGAGGGCGAGGTAGACCTGGGAGGTGGACTCGTCCAGGTTGAACTGGGCGGTCAGGGCGAAGTAGGTCTGCTCGAACCCGTACCCGCCCCACAGATCGAGCCCTCCCTTGCGCTCCAGCCTGCGGTAGACGTGGAAGTTCGTATAGTTGAAGGCCGTATCGGAGAGAAACCGACCCCCGGTCATGCGCTGCAGCTCGGACATCGGGAAACGTCTGTACGGCAGCATCTCGCGCTCGGCCTCGAAGGCGCGCCGCGCCAGGTCGCTCCAGGTCCCCCCCGAAAGACGCAGACGCAGCGGCAGGGTGTTGAGGAAGATGCCGAGGATCTTTTCGCCGTCCTGCTCTTCGGGCCGGCCGTTGGCGATGAGGCCCGTGACGACGTCCCCGCGGCCGGCGCACAGAGACAAGACTTTCAGGTGCGCCGACAGCAGGACACTCTTGAGAGGCACGCCGGCCGACCACCCCAGGCGCTGCAAGGCGCCCGAGGTCTCGGGAGATATCGGCACCTCCACGCGGCAGACCGGGAGGGCTCCTGTGTCCCGGGACGCCATCTCGAGGCGCGGCAGCCGTGTGGCGGTGGCATCCGCCACCTTCCCCGCCCAGAAATCCCGGCACCCCTCCGATCGGAGTGCCTCACGCTCCAGCGCGACGAAGTCGCGGTAGGTCGAGCGGAGCGGCGGCCCGGGCGGCGGGTCCTCCCCGCGGAGCAGGGAGGAATACGTCTCGATCAGATCGGTCATGAGCGTCGCCACGCTCCAGCCGTCGAAGAACGGCTCGCTCACCGTGAGCTGGAACCTCGCCTCCGCCAGGAGGTGCACGTGCAGGCGCATGAGCGGCCGGCGGGTCCAGTCGAAGGGGATGCGCATCTCCTCTTCGACCCACGCGGCGAGCGCCCGGTCCTGTTCCGGCGGAGACAGGCGGCCGAGATCGAGGACCTCGATCGGAATCTCTGCGTCGCCGTGCACGAGCTGAAGCGGCTCGCTGAAGCCGGTGAGGTCGAACGAGGTCCTCAGGATCGGCTGGCGCTCGACCAGATACCGTACGGCAGTCCGCAGCCGGTCGCGCAGGAAAGGGGCGCCGATCTCGATGCTGCTGACGTAGATGATGTAGTCCGGGCTGAATTCGCTGTGAAAGACGAACCCCTGCTGCAGCCGCGACAACGGGTAAGCATCCTCAACGCCTGAGGGAAGCCGGTTGCGATCCTCGGGAGAGACGAGGTCGAAGGCGCCCGGGCGGGTGCCCGGGGCGTCCGCCGGCAGGACGCGCGCGAGCTCGGCGGCCAGACCGCGGATCGTCTGATGGGCGAACATCTGCTGCAGGGTGATGTCGATCCCGGCCTCCCCCGCCTTCGTCCGCACCTGGATGCAGCGGATCGAATCCCCCCCCAGGGCGAAGAAGTTGTCGTCGATGCCGATTGTCTCGAGGCCGAGCACCTCCGCCCAGATGTCCGCGATCGCCTTCTCCACAGGTGTCCCGGGCGCGACGTACCCTCCCTCGAGATCCGGCCGCGCGCGCTCGGGCACCGGCAGCGCGCGCCGGTCGACCTTGCCGCCTGGTGTCGCCGGCATCGCCTCGAGGAACAGGAAGGTCGAGGGGACCATGTAGTCGGGCAGTCGCTCCATCAGGAAACCGCGCACGACGTCCAGGGTGCGCAGGGCGCCGCTCTCCGGCACCACGTAGGCCACCAGCCGCTTCTCTCCCGAGGCCTCGGCGCGCGCCACGACCACCGCCTGACGCACTCCGGGGCAGCAGGCGAGGACCGCCTCGATCTCCCCCGGCTCGATCCGGAAGCCGCGGATCTTGACCTGGTCGTCGGCGCGCCCCAGATAGACGACCTCGCCGCCCGGACACCGGCGGGCGAGGTCACCGGTCCGATACAAGCGGGAGTCCGCACGCTCGCCGGAGGCGAAGGGATCGGCGACGAACCTCTCGGCGGTGAGATCCGGGCGGTTCAGGTAGCCGCGCGCCAGGCCGTCCCCCCCGACGTAGACCTCCCCGATGACACCGTACGGGGCAGGCTCCATGTTCGGATCGAGGACGTGCAGGCGCAGATCCGGCATCGGCCGCCCGATCGGGCTCCCCTTCCTGCCCGCGTCACCGACGCGCAGCCGCCGGCAGGTCACGTGCACGGTCGTCTCGGTGATTCCGTACATGTTGAAGAGTTCGGGCTTCTCGTCGCCGTGCCGCTCGAACCAGGGGCGCAGCGCCGCCGGCTCCAGCGCCTCGCCGCCGAAGATCACCAGACGCAGGGCCGGATCCCGCTCGGGAGCAGCGCTCCGCTCTGCCTGCATCAAGGGGAGAAAGGCGGACGGCGTCTGGTTGAGGACCGTGACGCGCTCCCGGCGCAGGAGATCGAGAAACGCCTCGGGCGATCGGCTGACCAGGTGCGGGACGACGACGAGCCGGCCGCCGTGCAGCAACGCTCCCCACATCTCCCAGACCGAGAAGTCGAAGGCGCAGGAGTGGAACAGCGTCCAGACGTCGGCCGGGCCGAAGTCGAACCAAAGGCGCGTCGCCTCGAACAACCGGGTGACGTTCCGGTGCGTGACCACGACCCCCTTGGGGCGGCCGGTCGAGCCGGAGGTGTAGATGACGTAGGCCGCGTGTTCCGGGCGCGCGCCGGACTCGAAGGGCGATGTGCCGTCCCGATCGGGCTCTCCCTCGTCGGCGTCGACACAGATCGCTTCGGGTCCGCGGCCCGCCGTCGGTGCCGGGAGTGCGTCCAGGAAACGCGCGCGCGTCAGGATCACGCGCGCCTGCGTATCGTCCAGGATGAAGGCGAGCCGCTCCCGCGGGTAGGCCGGATCGAGAGGGACGTAGGCACCGCCCGCCTTGAGGATCCCGAGAATCGCGACGATCAACTCCGGGGATCGGTCCAGGCACACGCCGACCAGCGATTCGGGACCGACTCCGCGGCGGCGCAGGATCCGCGCCACGCGGTCGGCCCGGGTGTTCAGCTCTCCGTAGCTCAGAGCCTGGTCCTCGAACGTGAGCGCGATGGCGGCGGGGAGGAGCAGGGCCTGGCGCTCGAAGCGGTCGTGCAGGCAGAGCGTCCCGGTGGCCCGCGGAAGCGGCCCCCCCGGGAACGCCAGCAGCTCCCGCCGCTCGTCCGGGCGCAGGAGCGGCAGCTCCGCGATGCGGCGGTCCGGGTCGGCGGCGGCGCCCTCGAGGAGCGTCTGGAAGTGGCCCAGGAGCCGCTCGACCGTCGCGGCATCGAACAGATCCGTGCTGTACTCGAGCGAGCCGTCGAGACTGGGGCCCCTGTCCTCGACCTGCATCGTGAGATCGAACTTGGCCGTCCCGGTGTCGATGTCGACCGTCTCGACCGAGACATCGCCAAGACGCAGCTCCGGGATCGGCATGTTCTGCATCACCAGGGCGACCTGGAACAGCGGCTGGCGCGCCGGGTCCCGGGGCAGCGACAGAAGGTCCACGAGCCTCTCGAACGGCAGATCCTGGTGCGTCTGCGCCTCCAGGACGACCTCGCGCGCGCGCCGCACGACATCCCGGAATGTGGGATCGCCCGACAGATCGCCGCGCAGCACCAGGGTGTTGACGAAGCACCCGATCAAGTCCTCCGCCTCGAGGCGGCTCCGCCCCGCCACCGGCGTGCCGACGCACACGTCGTGCTGTCCGCTGTAGCGGAAGAGCAGAGTCTGGAAGGCGGCCAGGAGGACGGCGAACGGCGTCGTGCCCTCGCGCAGCGCGAGGCTCCTGATCACGGCGCTCGCGTCCTCGGACAGCCGGAAAGAACGGAAGGCGCCGCGGAACGTCGCGGACTCGGGGCGCGGCCGGTCGAACGGCAGGTCGAGGTGGCCGGGGGCGCCGTGGAGCCGCCGCTTCCAATAGGCGATCTGCTCCTGCATCCGCGCGTCCTGCAGGCGATCCTGCTCCCACGCGGCGTAGTCGGCGTACTGGATCGGCAGGTCCGCGAGTCGGGGCGGCCGCCCCGCGACGAGCCCTTCGTAGAGAGTCTGGAGCTCGCGCAGCAGGACCCCGAGCGACCAGCCGTCGCCGACGATGTGGTGCAGGGTGAGGATCAGGATGCGATCCTCCTGGTCCAGGCGCAGAAGCCGCGCCCGGAAGAGCGGTCCGTGCGCGAGGTCGAACGCCGCGCCCGCCTCCTCCGCCGCCAGACGGAGCGCTTCACTCTCGCGCGCCCCGGCCGGCAGCGCGGTCAGATCGATACGCGGCAATCCGGACGGCTCCGCCGGCAGGACGCGCTGCACCGGCTCCCCGTCCGCCAGAGTGACGATGGTCCGCAGGGCCTCGTGGCGCCCGACGATGGTCGAGAGGCTGCGCTCGAGCGCGTCCTCGTCCAGAGGCCCGCGCAGGCGGAGGGCCAGCGGGATGTTGTAGGCGGGGTTACCGGGCCGCATCTGATCGATGAACCAGAGACGTCTCTGGGCGGACGACAGCGGGGACGGAGCGCCGCGGGGCAGGCGCGCGATGCCGTCCTCCCGGATCGGGGCGGCCCGCGGCGCGTCACCGTCAATCAAGGCCGCCAGCCCGGCGATCGTCGGCCGCTCGAACACACGGCGCACCGGGAGATCGACGCGAAGCGCCTGACGCACCCGGGAAACGAGCTGCAGGGCGAGGAGGGAGTGGCCGCCGGCCTCGAAGAAGTTGTCGTGGATGCCGACCCGCTCGCCGCCGACGAGGTCGATCCAGAGGCGTGCCACGGCCCGCTCCGTGGCGTTGCGCGGGGACACGTGCGGGGCCGGTGCGGCCGCCGGAGCCGCCTCCCGGTTCGGACCCCTCCCCTCCCAGGGTGTGTCCACCAGTCCCGGGAGAGGGACGGTCGCCGGGCGCCGCGACGGGTCGGTCAGGAACGCCTCGAGCAGGATCTCGAAGTGACGGGCCATCCGCTCGATCGACGGGCGATCGAACAGGTCGGTGCTGTACTCCAGGACGGCCTCCATGGTCCCGTCCTGCTCCGAGACGATCAGCGTCAGGTCGAACGGCGTCGACCCGAGCTCGAAGTCCACGGGCTCCGCCTCCAGGTCCGGGAGGGCCGGCACGTCGTGAGCGCCGCCCTGCAGGACGAACATCGTCTGGAACAGAGGGTGGACGGAGGGATCGCGCGCCGGTCGCAGCGTCTCGACGATCTTCTCGAACGGCAGATCCTGCCGGACCAGGGACTCGAGGGTCGTCGCGCGCGCGCGCCGCAGCAGCTCCGAGAAAGTCGGGGCGCCCGAGAGGTCGGCGCGCAGGACGAGACTGTTGACGAAGACACCGAGGAGCGGCTCGGTCTCGAGGCGCGTGCGACCGGCGACCGGCGTCCCGATGCACAGATCGTCCTGGCCGGTCAGCCGGGACAGGAGGGCCTGGAAGGTGGTCAGGAGGACCATGAACGGCGTGGCGCTTTCACGCTGCGCCAGCTCCTTCAGGCGCCGCACGGGCCCCGCCGGAACGACGAACGCGACGCGCGCGCCGCCGTAGGTCGGCGCCGGCGGCCGCGGGCGATCGAGCGGCAGGCCCAGAACGGGCGGCGCCCCGAAGAGATGCGCCCGCCAGTACTCCAGGTGTCGCCGCGCCTGGTCGCCCTTGAGCCAGAGCCCCTGCCAGTGCGAGAAGTCCGCGTACTGGAGCGTCGGATCGGGAAGGGGCGACGGACGCCCCTCCAAGAATGCCCTGTAAAGCACGGCGAGCTCGCGATCGAACAGATCGATCGACCATCCATCGCCGACGATGTGGTGCATCGCCAGCACCAGGACATGCTCGTCGTCCGAGAGACGCAGGAGGACGATGCGCACGAGCGGGCCGCGTTCGAGGTCGAACGGACGGCGGGCCTCCTCCGCCGCGCGGCGCCCGATCTCCTCCGCCTGGCGATCTCCCTGGATCGGGCCGCACTCGACGATGGGCACCTTCATCTCCAGAGCCGGCGCGATGCGCTGGACCGGTCCGTCCGGCGTCTCGACGAACGTCGTCCGGAGAATCTCGTGGCGCCTGACGATCTCGTTCAGGGCGCGCTCGAGCGCCTGGCGGTCGAGCCGGCCGTGCAGCCTGACGGCGCGCGCCATGGTGTAGGTCGGCGCGCCGGGGGCGAGCCGATCGAGGAACCACAGACGCTGCTGCGCGAAGGACAGCGGCGCGGGGGGGCCCGCGGGTCGCTTCGGGATCGGAGCGGACCCCTCCCCCCGCGCGACTCGATCGCGCAGCAGGCGCATCAAGTGCGCCCGCCGCTCCGGGTGCAGGTCTCCGGCACGATCCGTGGGATCAGGATTCTTCGGCACGCGCTCCGTCCTCCCCGTCCATGAGACCCAGCATGGCGTCGAGCTCGCTCGGGGACGCGGCGCTCAGGTAGGCCGTCTCCACCAGCCGGCCGAGGCCGCGGATCGTCGGCCGGTCCAGGAAATCCTTCAGGGAGACCTCCGCCCCGAGATGCGCCCGCACGCGCGAGATCAGGAGCGTGGCCAGGAGGGACTGACCGCCGGCCTCGAAGAAATTGTCCTCGACGCCCGGGGTCTCGACACCCAGCAGGCCGCCCCACAGCCGCGCCAGCTCCCGTTCGATCGGCGTGTCGGGCGGCACCGGAGCCGGGTCCGCCTCGGAGCGCGCCGTCCCGGGCGCGGGCAGCGCGCGGCGATCCACCTTGCCGTTCGCCGTCGTCGGCAGCGCCTCGAGCGTCACGATAGCCGACGGCACCATGTAATCCGGCAGCGACCGCTTCAGGAAGGCGCGCAGCTCGGCCGGCGCCGCCTCCTGACCCGACCGGGGCGCGACGTAGGCGACCAGGCGTCTTTCTCCGTCCCCGTCCTGCCGGGCCAGGACAGCCGCTTCGCGCACCGCCGCGTGGCGAAGCAGCGCCGCCTCGATCTCCCCGGGCTCGATGCGGAAGCCGCGGATCTTCAGCTGGTCGTCGATGCGGCCCAGGTACTCCAGGTCGCCGTCCTCCGAGAGGCGCGCCAGGTCGCCCGATCGGTACAGACGCGCCCCCGGCGGGCTCCCGTAAGGATCCGGCACGAAGCGTTCGGCGGTCAGATCGGGCCGGCCGAGATAGCCCCGCGCCAGACCGGGCCCGCCGACGTAGATCTCCCCCGGCACGCCGATTGGAACCGGTCGCAGGAAGGCGTCGAGCAGATGCACGCGCCACCCGGGGATCGGCCGGCCGATGGCGCTCTTCGACGGGCCTCCGGAATCCCCGCCTCGGAGCGGGTGCCAGGTCACGATCACGGTCGTCTCGGTGATGCCGTACAGGTTGAAAAGGAGCGGCCCGTCGGGGTGACGCGCCATCCACGGCGTCACATCGTCCGGATTCAGGGCCTCGCCGCCGATGTTCAGGAGTCGCACCGCCAGGGCGTCCTTGCCGTGCCGCTCGTCCTCCTGAAGAAACTGCCGGAGCTCCGCGGGTGTCAGGTTCAGCACCGTCACCCCTTCGCGGCGGAGCAGATCGTAGAACGCCTCAGGTGATCGGCCGACCAGAGGCGGCACCAGGACGAGGCGGCCGCCGTGCAGCAGGGCTCCCCAGATCTCCCACACCGAGTAGTCGAAGGCGCAGGAGTGGAGCTGGGTCCAGACGTCGCGCCGGTCGAACCCGAGCCGCTCCCGCGTCGACTCGAACAGCGCGGCGGCGCTCCGGTGCGTCACCACAACACCCTTCGGACGCCCCGTCGAGCCGCTGGTGTAGATGACATAGGCCGGGTTCTCCGGGAGCGCAGTCGGCGCCAGGTTCGCATCGTCGCCGGTCGACGGGTCCGGCGAGGCCACGACTTCCTCGTCGCAGAGGACGATCGCGGCCGAGTATCCGGGGAACCTGTCGATCGTTCCCTCCGAGACAATCAACGCCCCCGCCCCGGCATCGTCGAGCATGAGCGCCAGCCGGTCGACCGGGTAGCCCGGGTCGAGCGGCACGTATGCGCCGCCCGCCTTGAGGACCGCGAGCATCGCAACGATCAGCTCGATCGATCGCGGCAGGCAGATCGCCACGCGTGTCTCGGGCCCGACGCCCCGGTCCCGCAGGCGACGCGCCAGACGGTTCGCCCGCCGGTTCAGGTCGTCGTAGGTCAGGCGAACGCTCCCGGAAACGACGGCGATCGTGCCGGGCGAACGCTCCGCCTGAGTCTCGAATCGCTCGTGCAGGCAGCCCTCCGTCGTGACACGGCGAGGAGGGTCGCGCTCCTCGAGCCAGACCCGCTCGGAAGTCGTGAGCATCGGCAGATCGCACAGTCGCCTCCCGGGGTCGGCCGCAATCCCCTCGAGCAACGCCTCTAGATGGCCGAGCATGCGCCTGATCGCCGAAGCGTGGAAGCGTCGCGCGTCGTAGCTGATCTGGATCGACGGCTCGGACTCGGGTGGCACGACGACGTTGAGCGGGTAGTGGGTCCACTCGGCTGCGCGCAGGTCGCGGATCTCCAGATCCCCCGCGCGCTCCAGGAGCTCCCGGTCGAGGGGGTAGTTCTCGAACACGAAGATCGACTCGAAGAGCGGCGTGCCGCGCGGCACGTCGCTCCACTGCTGAACCTGGACCAGGGACGTGTACTCGTACTGCCGCATCTCGACCTGCGCCTCCTGGAGCCCTCTCAGCCATTCGGCCACCCTCCGGCGTCCCGGCAGTCGAACCCGAACCGGGAGCGTGTTGAGGAACAGACCGACCATCGTCTCCGATCCCGCAAGCTCAACCGGGCGTCCCGACACGACGCCGCCGAAGAGCACGTCCTCCTCGCCGCTGTACCGGGAGAGGAGAAGCGCCCACGCCCCCTGCAGGACCGTGTTCAGCGTGAGCTGCTGGCTGCGCGCCAGGGTGCGAAGCCGGGCGGCGAGGGCGCGGGACAGCCGGATCCGCTCCAGCCGGTAGTCGTCCGGCCGCGCCGACCGGGACGCGGGTCGGTCGACCACCAGGGGGGTCGGGGCGCGGAACCCGGCGAGCGCCCTGCGCCAGTATTCCTCGGCCGCTCCCGGATCCTGCCTCTGAAGCCACGCGACGTAGTCGCGGAACGGCCGCGTCTCCGGGAGACGCGCCTCGTCCTCCCCGCGGCAGGCCTGATACAGCGTCATGACCTCCTTGAGCAGGACCGGCAGCGACCAGCCGTCCAGGAGGACGTGGTGATGGCTCCAGACGAACTGGTGGAGATCGTCCGCAAGCCGCATGATCGCGAGGCGCTGCAGCGGCGCCCGGGACAGGTCGTAGCCGCGCCGCATGTCCGACGCCAGGAACTGCTCGAGCTCGCGTTCCTGCTCGGCGCCGGCGAGACCGCGCCAGTCGAGCCGGTCCCAGGCCGGCTCGACGCGCCGGCATACAACCTGAAGGGGCCTTTCGACGCCGGCCCACAGGAACGAGGTGCGGAGGATCGGGTGGCGCTCGGCGGCGCGCCCCCAGGCGCGCACGAACGCCGGCTCGTCGAGCGGACCGTGGAACTTCCAGCCGAGGTGCTCCACGTAGACGCCCGACTCCGGCGCCGACAGCGTGTGGTAGAGCATCCCTTCCTGCATCGGCGTGAGCGGATAGACGTCCTCGAGATCCGGACGCGCTCCGACCAGGGAGTCGACCGCCTCCTGGTCGAGACGCGCCAGAGGAAAGTCCGACGGGGTGTACGCGGACGCCTCCGGCCTGCCTCCCAGCGCGAGGAGCGCGCGCAGCTCCTTCTCGAAGCGTCGCGCCAGCGCCTGAATGCCGGCGCGGGAGTGCACCTTTCCGCCGTATTTCCAGTTGACCCGCAGCCTCCCCGAAGCGACGTAGCCGCCGATCTCCAGCAGGTGGGTGCGGTGTCCCCGCCGGCTGACCACCGGGCCGGTCGATTCCGGGGCGAACTGGAACGGCGAGGACTCGGGCACCGTGGCGTCGAACTGACCGAGGTAGTTGAAGCTGATCTCCGCCCGCGGCAGGGCCCGCAGGCGGGCGCCGGCATCGCCGTCGTCCCTCAGGTAACGCAGCAGACCGTAGCCGATGCCGCGCGCCGGCAGCGCGCGCAGCTGCTCCTTGATGGACTTGAGGATCTCCTCCGGTCCGCGCCCGCCCTCGACGACCAGACACACCGGCTTGATGGTTGTAAACCAGCCGACGGTGCGTGACAGATCGACGTCGTCGAGAATCTCCTCCCGGCCGTGACCCTCGAGGTCGAGGAGGACGGCGCGTCGACCCGTCGCTTCGCTCACGGTCCGGACCAGGGCGGTCAGAAGAACGTCGTTGATCTCGGTGCGCCATGCGGCGGGCAGGCCGTGCAGGAGGGCACGCGTTTCGTCCTCGCTGAAGACGCTCGTCACGACGCGCGCCAGACCCTCGGTGTCGTCGGCGGCCGGGTGATCGACCGCGAGCCTGCCGACCTCACGCCCCCCCGCCGGGACCCAGTAGTCCATCTCCTTCTCGATCGGCGCCTTCCTCGCATACTCCACGAGACCTTCCGCCCATCGCCTGTACGAGGTCGTTTTCGCCGGCAGGGCGACCGAATCGCCCCGCTCGAGCTGGCGATAGACCGTGCTCAGGTCATCCAGGAGGATTCGCCAGGATACGCCGTCCACAACGAGGTGATGGATCACGATCAGCAGGCGCTCCCCGAGCTCCGCACCGAGCGTGAACAGCGCGGACCTCAAGAGGGGACCTCGCTCCAGATCGAGCCCGCGCTGCAGATCCCCCGCCGCCGTGCCCATCGCAGCGAGACGCGTCTCCTTCGGAAGCGCCGTGAAATCGAGGTGCTCGAACGGGATCGCTCCACCCGGCGGAGCACACTCTTGTCGCCATTCCCCGTCGACCCGCCGGTAGCGCATGCGCAGCGCGTCGTGGTGATCGAGGAGGCGCCCCATCGCCGCCTCGAGCCGGGCGGGATCGAGCGTCTCGCGGGGCTTCAGGAGAACAGCCTGATTGAAGTGGTGCGGATCCGGGAAATCCTGCTCGAAGAACCAGAGCTGGATCGGCGTCAGCGGCGTGTCGCCCGTCACCGCGCCCTGGTCCGCCGCGACGAGGACACGCGTGCCGGCCACGGATGCGAGCCCCGCGATCGTCTGGTGCTCGAAGATCTGCCGGCTGGTGAGCCTCAGGCCCGCCTGGTTCACGCGCGCCACGATCTGGATGGCGAGAATCGAGTCGCCGCCCAGCTCGAAGAAGTTGTCGTGGACGCCGACGCGCTCGCGGCCGAAGACCTGCCCCCAGATGCTCGCCAGCGTCTCCTCGGACGGCGTGCGCGGGGCGATGCGCTCCCCCGCGAGATCGTTCCTGGCGGCGTCGGGCGGCGGGAGGGCCTTCCGATCGATCTTGCCGGCGCGTGTGCGCGGCAGGCGTTCGAGGATGACGAACGCGGAAGGAAGCATGTGCTCAGGGAGAATCGCCCCGAGGTGCGCGCGCAGATCGGTCACGGACGGAGCCGGCTCCGCGTCGGCGCAGAAGACGACGTAGGCCACCAGGCGGATGTCCCCC
Organism: Candidatus Dormiibacterota bacterium; assembly: GCA_035635555.1. Lineage (NCBI taxonomy): Bacteria > Bacillati > Candidatus Dormiibacterota > Candidatus Dormiibacterota bacterium. The sequence goes on along the minus strand of DASQAT010000028.1, from coordinate 90,689 downwards.
GGAGAGTCCTCGCGTGCCAGGACCGCGGATTCCTCCACCCTCGCGTACCGCTCGAGGGCCCGCTCGATCTCTCCGGGCTCGATCCGGTGGCCGCGCACCTTCACCTGATCGTCGAGCCGGCCGAGGAACTCCAGGTCGCCGTCAACGAGCCAGCGCACGCGGTCCCCTGTCCGGTAGAGGCGTGAGCCGGCGGCGTCCGCGAACGGATCGGGGAGGAAGCGCTCGGCCGTCAGGTCGGGCCGGCCCACATAGCCCCGCGCCACGCCCTCCCCGCCGATGTACAGCTCGCCGGGGACGCCGACCGGCGCCAGGTTCAGATGAGGATCCAGGACGTAGGCCCTGGCGTTTGCGATGGGCCGGCCGATCGGCACCAGGCCTTCCGTCCTGGCCGGTCGCTGTCCTGAATGCAAGTACACGGTGGTCGTGATCGTCGCTTCTGTCGGGCCGTAGGCGTTGAACAGCGCGACGCGCCCGCCGGTGACCTCGTCCCACGCCGCCAGACGGGAGGCCAGGGCCTTCTCGCTGCCGATGACGACGCACCTGAGACAGGCGGGAAGGTCCTGCCCCTCCCTCTGGAGCACGGCGACCCAGGCGTGCCAGTAGGAGGCCGGCAGGTTGACGACCGTGACCTTCTCGCTTTCCAGGAAGCGGTGAAAGTCGGGGACGGAGACGAAGACCGGGTCGGGACGGAGAACAAGCGTCGCGCCCGACAGGAGGGTCGGGAAGATCTCCTCCGCGGCGACGTCGAAACTGAGCGACGCGAACTGCAGGACGCGATCGGCCTGCGACAGGCCGTAGAGTCGTGTCACGTCGACGGCATGGTTGAGCAGGGCGCCGTGCGTCACCGCCACCCCCTTGGGGACCCCGCTCGAGCCGGACGTGTGGGTGATGTACGCCAGGCTCTGGGGCTCCGGGTCCGGGATCGACTCCCTTCCCGCAGCGGGACCGGTGACCTCGATGTCGTCGAGCAGGACGATTTGCGCCCCGCACGCCTCCAGGCCGGCGACGAGGCGCCGCTGCGCCAGGAGGACCCGGGTTCCCGTCTCCCGCAGGATGCCGGCGACGCGTTCCCCCGGATAGGCCGGGTCGAGCGGCACGTACGCCCCGCCCGCCTTCAGGATCCCGAGGAGACCCTCCAGCATCTCGATCGAGCGCTCGACGCACAGACCGACCGGGACGTCGGGCCCCACGCCCAGCGGGACCAGCCGGCGCGCCAGCGCCGCGGCACGTTCGTCCAGCTCCGCGTAGGTGATCCGTCTGTCTCCGAACGAGACCGCGGTCGCGTCCCGCGCCGTCGCAGCCCGTTCCTCGATCAGTCCGTGGACGGTGCGTGCCTCCCGGTTCTCCGTCCGGCGTCCGTGGGACCCCAGCAGGATGCGCCGGCGCTCGTCCTCCCGGAGAAGCGGCAGGCGCGACAGTCTCCTGCCGGGCTCGGCCGCGATCCCCTCCAGGAGCGTTTCCAGGCCTTGAAGCATCCGGCGCGCGGTCGCATCGTCGAACAGGTCGGTGCTGTACTCCAGGTCGCACGCGAGCTGCCGGCCGCCGTCGTCCACGTCGAGCGTCAGGTCGAATTTCGAGATGCCGTCGTCGATGTCCACGAACTCGGCTTCCAGTCCCTCGAGATCCAGCCGCGTCGTGGCGGCGTGCGCCACCATGACCTGGAACAGTGCCGTGCGCCCGAGGTCGCGCGGAGGACGCAGTTCCTCGACCAGCCTCTCGAAGGGCAGGTCCTGGTGTGCATAAGCCTCCAGAGCGACGCGGCGCACGCGCCGCAGGAGCTCGCGAAACGTCGGATCGCCCGACAGATCGGTTCGCACGACGAGCGTGTTGACGAAACACCCGATCAGCCCCTCGATCTCGAGACGATGGCGGTTCGCGATGGGAGTGCCGACCAGAATATCGTCCTGTCCCGTCCAGCTCATCAGGAGCAGGTTGAACGCCGCCAGAATCGTCATGAACGGCGTCGCCCCTTCCTCTCGGCCGAAGTCGCCCAGCGCTTCCGACAGTCGCGCGGAGAGCCCCGCCCGCACCTTGGCGCCGCGATGCGTGCGTACAGCCGGCCGGGGGCGGTCGGTCGGCAGATCCAGCGTGAGCGGGGCGCCGGCGAGCGCCTGTCTCCAGAACGCCCTCTGTGTGTCGAGCACCTGGCCCTGCAGGAAGTCGCGCTGCCACGCCGCGTAGTCGGCGTACTGGATCGGCAGGGCAGGCAGCGGAGACGGACGCCCCTGCAAGAATGCGGCGTAGAGCGCCGCCAGCTCGCGGTGGAGCACGCCTTCCGACCAGCCGTCCGTGACGATGTGATGGAAGGTGAGGAGAAGGACGTGGTCCTGCGCGTCGAGACCGAGCAGATGCGCCCTGAAGAGCGGTCCCCGCTCCAGGTCGAACCTCCGCTGCGCCTCCTGACGCGCCCTGCGCAAGGCCGCCGGCCAGCGCTCCGCAGACGGCAGCTCCGAGAGGTCCTCGATCGAAAGCGCGGTCTGCCAGCGGGGGGCCGGCACCGCGACCGGCTTGCCATCGACGCCCGGGAAGGTCGTCCTCAGCACCTCGTGCCGATGGACGATTTCGTCGAGCGCCTTCCCGAACACCGCGCGGTCGAGAGGACCACGCAGGCGCAGCGTGCTGGGCACGTTGTAGAAGGGCCGGCCGGGATCCAGCTGATCGAGAAACCAGAGTCGCTGCTGCGCGAACGAGATCGGCCTCTCATGCTCCGCGCGCGCGGGTCCGCGCGTCGGCGCCTCGACCTGCCTCCGCTCCCGGCGGGCGGTCTCGATGCGCGACGCCAGACCTTCCACGGTGGGCGTCTCGAACAGGTCCCGAAGCGGCAGCTCCACGCCGAACTGATCCCGCACGCGGGAGATCACCTGCGTGGCGACCAGAGAGTGCCCGCCGAGATCGAAAAAGCCGTCCAGCACCCCGACCCGATCGAGACCCAGCAGGCCGGCCCATAACGTCGCGACGCGCCGCTCCACTTCGGTGCGCGGGGCGACGAACGGCACCGCGAGTTCGGGACGCGCGGGGGCGGGACCCGGCAGACGCCGGCGGTCGATCTTGCCGCTCGACGTTCTGGGAAGCTCGTCGAGGATGACGAACGCCGACGGGACCATGTGGTCGGGGAGCGACGTCTTCACGTGGGCGCGCAGGTCGGAGGGGGGGGCCGGGAGCGCGGGTCCGACCCCCTTCCGCAGCGTCGCGTAGGCGACCAGGATCGAGCCGCCCGGCGCATCGGGACGCGCGACGACGACGCACTCGGCGATCGACGGATGCCGGTCGAGAACCGCCTCGATCTCCCCCGGCTCGATGCGGTAGCCGCGCACCTTCACCTGATCGTCGATCCGGCCCAGGAACTCGAGCGACCCGTCGGGTCGGAGACAGGCGCGGTCACCCGTGGCGTACATGCGCGCGCCGGGCGCTCCGGAGATCGGATCGGGGAGGAAGCGCTCGGCCGTCAGGTCCGGGCGCTCCAGGTAGCCGCGCGCCAGACCCGCGCCGGCGATGTGGAGCTCGCCTTCCGCGCCGGCCGGCAGCGGCCTCAGGCGCCCGTCCAGGACGTACGCCCGCGAACCGTGGATCGGCCGGCCGATCGGAATCGCCCTTTCCCCGCGCCTGCACACCCAGGAGGTGCTGTCGATGCACGCTTCGGTCGGCCCGTACAGGTTGACCAGCTCGGCGTCGAGGCGCTCGAAGAAGCGCTCGACGAGGTCGGCCGGCAGCGCCTCGCCGCCGCAGAAGACGCGCCGCAGGGAGCGGCAGCGCTCGAGACCCGGCTCGTCGAGAAGCGCCCTCAGCCCCGTCGGAACCATCTGCAGGACCGTGACGCTCTGGTCCGCGATCAATCCGGCAAGGGAGCCGGGATCCTGATGGGCCCCGGGACGGGCCAGGACCAGGCGCGCACCCGCGACGAGCGGCGCCAGGAACTCCCAGATCGAGGCATCGAAGGTGAAGGGTGTTTTCTGAACGACGCCGTCCGCCGGACTCAGCGCAAACACGGCCTGCATCCAGTGCATGTGGTTCGTGAGCGCCAGGTGCGGCACCAGGACCCCCTTGGGCGTTCCCGTCGATCCGGACGTGTAGATCGCGTAGGCGATCGCCGAGGGATCGGCCCGGTGGCCGGGGTTCGCCGCGTCACCTGTCTCCGGACCCTCGGCCCGCCGGTCGAGCGCGAGGATCTCGCCGCGAAACGCCGGCAGCCTGTCGAGGTGACGCTCCTCCGTCAGGATGATCGCGGCACGCGCCTGTTCGAGCATGAAGGCGATCCGCTCCTTGGGATCGTGGGGATCGAGCGGAAGCCAGGCGGCCCCTGCCTTGAGGGAACCCAGGATCGCGATCACCATGGAGATGGAACGATCCATGACGATCGGCACGAGCGCGTCGGTCACAGCACCGAGGTCCCGCAGTCGCCGGGCCATCCGGTTCGCGCGCGCGTTCAGCTCGCGGTACGTCAGGCGTTCGCCGTCGCAGACCACCGCGACCGCATCCCCTGCGGCCGCGACCTGGGCCTCGAACATCTCATGGACGCACGGCCCCTCCAGGGTCGAGGTGGAAGCGGGGGACGGCTTCTGCGCGGGGTCGGGGAACGATGACTTCAACCCGGACGGCCCTCCAACGAGGAGCGACGTTCGTGCCGAAACGCCTGTCGTTGCTTGATTGCGTGAAGATACCCGACGCGTTCGAGCGTGTCAACGGACGGGAGGCGCCGGGCGCGGGCGACCGTCGTCCTCAGACGCCGGCCGCAGCCTCCAGGAACGATTCGATGTCCGCTCGGGTGTTGTAGATGTGCGGTGAGACGCGGATGAGATTGTCGCGGACGCTGACCACGATGCCGCGCTCGCGCAGGCGGCGGAAGATGGCGCGGGTCTCTTCGTGCGACGACCCTTCCAGGGCCAGGATGCCGGAGCGGCGACCGGGTGACAGGTCCGAGACGACGCGCAGGCCGGTCGCGTCGAGTCCGTGGACCAGGCGGTCGTGCAGGCGTCGGGTATGCGTTTCCACGCCCTCGATGCCGACCCGGGCGAGGAAGGAGAGCGAGGCGATCAATCCATGCAGGTTCAGGAAGGACGCCGCCTCCGGAATATCGAACCGGCGCGCGCCGTCGCGGAATCGCAGCGGACCGCCGGCGGGCTCGGCGAGATTGCTCGAACCCTCCACGTTCATCCAGTTCACGTCCCTGACGCGGAGCTTCCCCAGGATCGCAGGGTTGATGTACGTGAAGCCGGTTCCGAACGGGCCGAGCAGCCACTTGTCGCCGCTCGTGGCCAGGATGTCGACCGGCAGCTCCGACACCTTGAAGTCGACTGCGCCGACCGACTGCGCGCCGTCCACCACGAGAAAGATTCCGCGCTCCCGGCAGGCCTCCCCGAGCGCCTTCAGATCCGCGCGATATCCCGTGGAAAAGGCGACGTGGCTGATGGCGATGATCCTGGTCCTGGACCCTATCGCCGCGATGAGGTTCTGCTCGCCGACGAAACGGCTCGCGGCCGGGCCGACCCGGCGCACCTCGATGCCGTCGCTCGCCCGGTTGAGCCAGGGGTACACGTTGGCAGGGAACTCTCCCTGGGCCAGCAGGACCTCGTCTCCCCTCTCCAGAGGAAGGGAGCGCGCCGCCAGGTTCAGCCCGTGCGAGGCCCCCGAGGCGAGCGCGATGCATTCCGGCTCGCAGTCGAGGAGGCGCGCCACCGCCTCGCGCGCCCGCCCCGGCAGGGATTCATAGAGGGATCCGGGGATTTCCTCGGGATGCTCCTTCAGGCGCAGGGCGCGTCGGACCGCCTCCACGGTTTCGGCCGGGAACGGTCCCTGGGCGGCGCAGTCGAGATAGACCTTGCCGCCGAAATCGGAGAAATGACGTTTCCAGGGCGTCGCCTCTTCGGGTGCCATGATCGTTCCCGCGTTCGGTGATGCAGGGAAGCCCGGATGATACACCGCACGGCCCGAGGTCGGTGTGTGTCTCCCCGACCGGGTCACCGCCGATTTCTTCGAATCCTTAACCGACAGATCCTCTCGCGCCATTCGTACAGAAGGTGCAGAGGCGGGCCCAGGAGCGTGACCGGAGTGTTCCACCAGAAGTTGAGGGAGATCGAAGGTTCGAGCGCGTGCAGATGGTGCCACCAGGTTGCGGGAATGAACAGCATCTCTCCCGGCCGCACGATGATCTCCCGGGGCGTGGCGTGCGCGAAGCGCGGGTGCCTGTTCGGGTCGGGATGCTCGACGTCGACCGGACTGAAGTGCAGGTTCAAGCCGAACTCGCGGCACGGATAATACAGGAACTTTGATTGGTCGCGAGGAATCAGAATGACCTTCTTGACCCCGGAAATCTGCACGAACAGGTTGTGCGTCGAATCGAAGTGGAGGGTCGTGACCGCCCCCGCCGGACCGATCCACAGCGCCGGGTCGAGCCTCAGACCCGCGGCCAGCCTCTTCGGGAGGAGGACCGGGGCCTTCATGTACTCCTCGGGCGGCCGGATGTCCTCCAGAAGACGCGGGGCCTGTTTGAGGATCGGATACTGCGCGAGGTAGCGGCTGCACGATCCGTTCCCGGCCCCGAGAGCCATGTCGAGGAAACGGCCGAGAGGCATCGTTTCGCGCCGGACCCTCAGGAGGTAGTCTGCCGGATCGTTGTGCGGCCCGCCGCGCTCCCAGACTTCGACCGGGACCTCCGCTTCCGGAAGCGTGCGCTTGAGGTACGCCGCGTCCCACAACGAGATCGCCGGCCACCGGTCTGCGACCCCCGTGATGACGACGGGCCGGCGGCGCGAAACGAACTCTTTGTGAAAGACGCGGGGGGAGAGACGATCGACGCGCGGAACAGCGATCGGATCGGGCATGTCGGCGCAGGGGATTATAGACTCCCGCGAGGCTATTTCACGGCCTGCGCTCTTTCGAACACCTCGCACCATCGGGCGTACCGCCGGGCGATCTCCGCGACGGCGCCGTCCCGGGCCGCGGGCCGGTCCCGCCACGCGACGAGCGGATCCCAGAACGTCGTCCGTCCGACCGCGAAGCCGATGAACCCCGGAACGCCCGCGGCCGTCGTCAGCCAGGTCTCGACCTGAGCCGCGTCCGCGCCGCGGCCGAGGACGATGCAGCCGACGCCGTCCCGTCCTCCACGACGCGCCGCCGCGACCACGGCCACGCAGTCCTCGCGCCGGTCGAGCCCCTCGATCTTCCAGACGTCCGGCTCGACCCCTGCATCCTGAAGCCCGACGATGGCGTCCACCATGTGCTTCGGGCGGCGGGTGCGGTCGTAGGCGGCCTGGTCGCCCGAGAGATCCTCGAGCTCCGCCTTCTCGGCCGGCACCAGGAGCTCGAACATGAAACGGCGTCCCGCTCCGCGAAGATAGTCGGAGAGACGCCTGAGGCGGGCCGCCTGGCGTCGATTCAGGGCCGGGTCGCCTTCCGGATTGTAGCGAACCAGAACCTTGCTGAAGACCGGGTCGAACTCCTCGATGTGGCGGACAAACTCCTCGCCGTACTCGAAGTCGAACTCCTTCTGCCCGCTCTTCTCGACCGGGACGGCGGTGAGATATCCCTGGCGCGCGGCGTCGCGGAGGATCGCGGCGCCGAACTGCTCGTCGACGAGAACACCGGCGCGCTCCTTCGGGACGCCGGAGGCGACGGCGGCCTTGAACCCGTCGTAGATCACCCGCTTGGCCTCGGCGATGCGCGCCGTCTGCTCCGGCCCGAGCGCCCCCTCCCAGCCGAAGAGGCCGGACTCGAACGAGCCGCGGTGGTCGAACGGCAGGACGTACAGCGGGCGATCGTACCCGAGGGTCATGCCCCTCCCCCGCTCCCGAGGAGGGCCGGCAGGTCGTATCCCGCCAGGTCGCCGATGCGCTCGATCGCGATGTCGGGAGGCGGATAGTCGGCGACGTCCGGGGCGAGCGCGTAGTGCCCCTGGCGCGGAAAGACCGTCGTCAGTCGCTCCTTCCAGACCTTCTTGAAGGCGGTCAGGATGCGGATCTTGTCGTCCACGAGGACGTAGTGCCCGGCCGGGTACTGCCGCTCGATGTCCTCGAGCTCACGCTCCTTGTGGATGTAGATCAGCACGCGCCCCTCGACCGCCTCGAGCAGGCTGGAGCGCTCGATCTTGCGCGGCTGGAACACCACGTCGCCGTCGGTCAGGATCACGGTCGGGCCCCACGCGGAGAGGCGCTCGATGACATCGAGCGAGCCCGGAAAAAGCCGGTCGGCGAAGGGGTACTCCAGGAGGAACGAGGACAGCGCGAGCACGTGCGGGTCGTGCGGGTTCTCCACGCGGTAGCGCTGCAGCGCCCCCAGGTAGTCGGCGTAGCCGAGCTCGGCTCGCAGCGTCTCGAAGATCGCCCAGTAGCGCTCCTGACGCTCGGCGCCGAACGCGCGCGTCAGGTGCCGCTTGAGATCGCTGGCCACCCGGTCGTTGTCGAGCAGGGTGTTGTCGACGTCGAGCAGGAACACGACACGACTTGGGCCGGTCCTGCCGGCGGCGGGGCTCACCTCGATCCCGGCGCCGCCTTCCCCCGCGGCAGGGGCGGCGGCAGAGGCTTGCGCGGCAGCAGGTCGGGGCGGGTGGCGGCGTTGTAGGCGAACGACGCCAGGATGGCGGAGGCCTGCATGAGATCGGACGGCTGCACGTGGTCGTAGACGTCCAGGTTCGAGTGGTGCGTGCGCGTCTCGTAGTCGAGCGGGTCCTGGATGAACTGGAACCCCGGCAGACCGACGGCGTCGAACGACACGTGATCGGTGTCGGTGGTGTTGGCGATGGCGACGGTCGTGGCCCCGAGATCCCGGAACGGCTCGAGCCAGGCCTCGAAGATCGGCCGCGCCATGTCGTTCTCCTGCAGGTAGACGCCGCGGATCCTGCCGGTGCCGTTGTCGACGTTGAAATAGCCGGACAGGCGCCCGTGCTCCGGGCGGAGCGCCAGGCTCACCGGGTCGCCGAAGTGCTCGCGGACGTAGCCCCGCGAGCCGAACAGTCCCTGCTCTTCGCCGCCCCACAGCGCCAGCCTGACGGTCCGGTCCATCTTCAGATCGAGCGTCTTCAAGATACGCATCGCCTCGAGGGCCACGGCGCAGCCGGCCGCGTTGTCCGTGGCCCCGGTCCCGCCGTGCCACGAGTCGAGGTGGGCTCCCAGCATCACCACCTCGTCCTTCTTGCGGCCGCCCGGAATCTCGGCGAGGACGTTCACTCCCTGCGGATGGTCGTCGTAGAACTTCACCTCGACGTCGAGGTCGACGCGGGCGGGGATCTTTTTCGCCGCGAGGCGCGCCAGGCGGCCGTACTCCTCGGGCGGAAGTGCTATGACCGGCGGCGGCGTGGGGGCGCCGCTCTCCCACGATCCGGCGGTCGTCGCGAAGACGATGCCGCCGCTTCCCCGGGCGTCGGACGACAGGACCGCGACGACCCCTTCCTTGCCCAGGAAGGCGTTCAGGGAGTCGCGCGTCCTGATCCAGCGGATGTAGTAGTCCTCGCCGACCTCGTCGGGGAGGGTCTTCAGGAGGCGTTCGCGCTCCTTCTCGTCCGCGGGCAGGCCCGGAAGCGGGTACTCGAAGGAGGGACGCGGGAACAGGTCGGGAGCCCGGGCGATCGCCGCGAGATTCGTCGTGTCGTATCTCTCGCCGACCGGCTCCGTCGGCTCCTCCGGCTCCGGGAGAGCGTCGATGAGCACGATGGCGCCCCGCAGCTTCCCGGTTTCTTCGGTGATGTAGCGGTCGATGCGGGCCTTGAGCGTCGGGATGTCGTAGTCGTCGCCGCGCTTGTGCTCGTCCGCCGTGAACAGCGGCGCCGCGACGACCGGGGCGGCGACCGGTCCGCTGGTCCCTCCCGACCAGGCCTTCGACACACCGTCGAGCGGCGCGTAGACCGGCTGCCGCAGATGGGCCGCGAAGCGGGTCACCGCCCAGCCGCGGCCGAACGTCCCCCACGCCTCGGTGCGGGCGCCGGCGATCCCCCAGCTCTTCAGCGAGCGGATCGACCACTCGGTGGCCGCCGTGAACCCGGGCGAGCCGGTCAGGCGGGGTCCGTTCACGTCGGTGAGGTAGAACAGGTGGTCCATGACCTTGGACTCCTGGAACGCCTCGCGCTTGATCCTGTGGATCGCCGCGAGGTCCACCTTCTCCTGCGCGCGCGTCACCACGGGGAACAGCATCATCAGGACGAGCGCGCAGGGGCCGGACTTCATGGGGCGGAGACTAACCCGCCCTCTCCCGGACGGTCAAGTTGACAGGCGGCGTGGACGGGCGCTAGTCTGCCGGGCATCGCACAAGGAGATCACGCCATGCGCAGACCTTCCCGATGGGTCGTCCGACTCCTGATCCTGGTAACCGTGTTCGGTGTCCTGCAACTCGCGCTCGGGACGCAGGCTCCGCAGCGCAGCCCGTACCTGTCCGCGCTGTCCGACGCGCTGGCCGGGCAGACGCAGGCGGCCACGTCCTGCGAGATGAAGGACTGCGCCGGCGGCTCGCGGCACAACATCGTGTGCGCCAAGGTCGCACCGTATCAGCTGCACTGCACGATCTATCACGGGTACTGTCTGGGGAGCTCGTGCTGAGGGGTCGTTCCCGGGTCAGTTCGGGGACGGAGCGCCGAGCAGGGCCCGCACCATCTCGGCCAGGGCGTCGGGCGTGAACGGCTTGCGCAGGAAGGACGCCTTCGACAGGAGTATCGGGCGCACCACGCCCGAATCCTCGCCGTAGCCGGACATGTAGAGGATCTTCATTCCGGGACGCAACGGGGCCAGTGTCTCCGCCAGCTCGTGCCCGTTCATGTGGGGCATGACGACGTCGGTCAGCATGAGATGGATCGGCCCATCGTGCGTGCGGCAGATGCGCAGGGCCTCCTGCCCGTGCGTCGCCTCCAGCACCGTGTAGCCGTTCAGCTCCAGGAGCTCGCGGGCCAGCTCGCGCACGGTGGTCTCGTCCTCGACCACCAGGATGGTTTCCGTTCCGCGCGCGTGGACGCGCGCCGGGCCCTCCTGCGGCTCCACCTGCACCGCGTCCTCGACCCACGGCAGATAGATCGTGAAGCAGCTCCCCTTCCCCGGCTCGCTCTCGACGGCGATGTGCCCCGACGCCTGCTTGACGATCGACAGGACCGTCGGCAGACCCAGGCCGGTCCCCTTCCCCTTCTCCTTGGTCGTGAAGAAAGGCTCGAACAGGTGCGACCGCACCCCCTCGTCCATGCCGGTGCCGCTGTCCCTGATCGACAGCGTGACGTACCGGCCCGGGTCGAGGTGCCCGACGGGTGACTCGATCGGGCGATCGAGCTCGGCGTTGGCCGTCTCGATCGCCAGCCGCCCTCCGCTCGGCATGGCGTCGCGCGCGTTGACCGCCAGGTTCATGATCACCTGCTCGAGCTGCCCGGGGTCCGCCCGCACGTTGCCGGGCTCCGTCTTCAGCCGGATCTCCAGGTCGAGGTCCTCGCCGATCAGGCGCTTGAGCATCGAGTCCATGTCGGAGACCACCGTGTTCAGATCGACGACCCGGGGCTCGGCGGCCTGCCGCCGGCTGAAGGCGAGGAGCTGGCGCGTGAGCGACACCGCCTGCTCGCCCGCCTGCGAGATCACCTCGATCTCCTCGCGCAGGGGAGTTTTTTCCAGGGCGCCCAGGAGGAGCCGGCAACGGCCGTTGATCACCGTCAGGAGATTGTTGAAGTCGTGCGCCACGCCGCCCGCCAGGCGGCCGATCGCCTCCATCTTCTGGGCCTGCTGGAGCTGCTCTTCGCTCAGACGCAGCGACTCCTGCACGCGCCGGCGCTCGTCTATGTCCTGCACCAGAACGACGGCGAACTCCGGGCGGCCCGCCGAGTCCCGGAGCCAGGCGGCGGTGAGGTAACCCCACGCGGTCGTGCCGTCCTTGCGCAAGTAGCGCTTCTCCATCTCCAGCGGCCGGCTGCCGGCCAGGCTCTCGTCCATGGCCAGCCGGGTCCTGGCCCGATCCTCGGTGTGGGTCACGTCGAACACCGTCATCTTCATGAGCTCGTCGCGCTCGTACCCCAGGAAACGGCAGAGGGCCGGGTTGACTTGAAGATACTGCCCCTCGGGAGTGGCGGTGGCCATGCCCAGCCGCGCCTGCTCGAAGATCGCTCGAAAGCGCGCCTCGCTCGTCTCCAGCGCCTGCTTCGACTGGCGCAGGACGTTCAGATCCGTCAGGTCCTGGACCATGAGGATCGTCTGCTCGACCCTGCCGGCGAGAGACTTGATCGGCATGGCGGTGGCGTAGATGTGGCGGCTCTGATCGTGGATCGACAGCCGCATCTCCTGGTGCGCCACGATCCCCGATCGGAACGGCCGGGCCGCCGGACACGTATCGCACGGCAGCGCGCGGCCGCACAAGACTTGATGGCACTTGGCGCCCAGGAGCGCCGCGGCGCTCGTGCCGGGGCAGAATCGGTTGGCGAAGATGTTGTTCGCCCAGCTCACTCCGAGAGCCGCGTCGAACACCAGGAAGCCGGCGTCGGTGTGGTTGACCACGGCGGACAGCTTCTGACGCTCCTGCTCGAGGACGCGCATCTGCTCGTCCATGAGGCGGAAGCGGCGCTCGTAGTCCTCGAGCTTCTGCTGCGGGGAGGTCTCGCTGCGGTCAGCCACGCGCTCCTCGACGGCCCGCCCGCTGTGAGTGCCGGGCGTAGGCGCGGGCGAGACACTCGGCCACCCTCTCCACCTGACTGACACTGTCGGGGTCGAACGCGTCGAGCTCGTGGCTGTCGATGTCGATCTGGGCGTAGATCATCCTGCCCTTGCGGACGAGCACCACGAGCTCGGAGCGCGTCGCCGCCGAGCACGCCAGGTAGTTGGGGGCCTTGCTGACGTCCGGGACGTTGATGTTGCGCTCCTCCGCCACCGCCAGGCCGCAGACGCCCTGGCCGACCGCGATGAACACATGATCGGTGGGAGCACCGATGAAGGGCCCCAGGCGGAGCACATTGTCGGGAAACAGCTCGTAGATGCCGGTCCAGTGGAAACGGGGATTGGAGGCGTGCAGCTCTTCGACCGCCCGCCGCAGCACCTGCTCCAGCGGCGCGCCGGAGTCCGTGATGCGATCGAGCGTCCGGCACATCTCCCCGCCGCCGGTGTCCCTGGTCTGCTTCTTCCCCGCCAAAGTCGTCCCCCGGCCGCACACCCTTGCCCGCGGTCGCCGCCCTTTCGGCCGCATATAAGATGATAGGCTTCGGACCGGGACGCGCAAGGGCTAACCCGGGCCTTTTCAATGAAAACGGCCGCGCCGGGGAGGGTTCGGCGCGGCCGTCGGGTGCATGAGATGCACCAGCTCGACTAGGTCTTGTGGGCCCTCTGGACGGCCCTCGGGAAATAAGCCTTGTAGAAGTGATAGCTCATGATGCAGAAGGGCACCAGCAGGAAGAAGACGACGAGTCCGTAGTGCTGCCGCAGCATGCCGATCAGGATCACCAGCGAGCCTCCGGCCAGCTGGCTGTTGATGGTCCACGAGTACTTCTCGTACCAGACCCTGAACGGATCGACCTTCTGCTCCAGCCCCACCGCGACCGACACCAGAGCGGTGTTCACGACGAAGAAGGTCAGGACGCACAGCAGCAGCGCGACCAGCGATTCCGGCGAGGTCACGTCACCCGTCCGGCCCCCGGCGAGCCGGTACGCGTGCCCCCCCAGCCAGGCCGCCAGCACGAAATTGCAGAGGTTGAACAGCCCCTTGTGCAGCTGCAGGCGCGGGCGGCCGACGATCCAGAAGTAGGTCATGCTGACCGCCGCCAGGAGCATCGATTCCCTGACCCCGAACAGGACGATGGCGCCGAGGAGGAACGGCTGCAGGGTGGAGATGCGGGCGTTGTGCCCCAGGTTGAGCGTGTGGGGCGCGGCCACGCACGCGAACACGAGGAGCAGCAGGTAGTCGGCGCTCAGGTTGAGCGGGCCGTGCGTCAGCCCTTCCAGGGCCGCGAACCCGCCGAGACTCAGGACCGTTGCGAGAAACAGGCTCATGTTCCGCTCCGCCGACTACCGCTTGTTGCCGCCCCAGACACCGCCCATGTTGTCGACCATGCCCAGCGTCGAGTCGAGCAGGCACCTTTCGCCGCCCCAGATGAGACCGCTGCTGGTGATCAGGGTGTTGTCGACGATCGACTTGGGCGCCGCTTTGCCGCCCCAGACGCTTCCGAACGACGAGGTGATGGCCGGGGGCACGTCCGTCATGTCGATGCCGACGCAATTGGCCTTTCCGCGGTTGCCCCAGATGCCCCCCATCGTGAAGTCGCCGCCCCAGATGAGCCCCGTGTCCTCGACATAGATGTAGCCGTCCGAGGCCAGCATCGCCTTGGGCGACGGCGCGTCCTTCGTCGAGCCGTTGGCCTGCAGGGCGGCGTCGACGTCCAGGTATCCGGCGCCGGTCTCGAACACCAGGCGGTCGTCCTTGACGGACGACTTCATGATCCGCGCCTTCACGGTCGCGGGGTTCAGGGACGGGTCCTTCTGGAACAGCAGGGCGGCGGTCGCCGACACCATCGGCGCGGCCATCGAGGTCCCCGACAGCTCGTAGTAGTCGCCGTCCCGCTGGGAGTTCGAGGGGTCGGTCTTGTAGTCGCCGATCTTCAGCGTCAGCTGGTGATAGCTGGTGTCCAGGTAGGAGCCGTTGTCCCGCAGCGACACGATGGCCGTCCCCGGAGCGACGACATCCGGCTTGACCACATAGTCGACGAGCGTCGGCCCCTTCGACGAATACCAGGCCAGGACGTCGTCGGTCGTCGTGACCGTGTTGCCGTCGTCCATGGCGCCCACGGTGATCGCGGTCGGCTCGTTGCCGGGGGTCGTGATCGTCCCGAAGCCGCTGCCGACTCCGCCGTCGTTGCCGGCCGCGACGATCACCAGGATGCCGCTGTCGTACGCCTTGCGGATCGCCAGGCAGAGCGGATCGGTCCGGTACGACTCGTACACCGGGTGCCCGAGCGACAGGTTCAGGACGCGGATGTTGAACTGCGCCTGGAACCGGATGGCCCAGTCGATCGCCGTCAGGATGTCGGAGGTGTACCCCGTACCGTCCGGGTACAGCGCCCGGAGGGAGATGATCTGGGCCCCCGGCGCAAACCCCTTGAAGGTGCGGAACGACAGCTTGTCGCTCGAGGCGGAGCCGTTGCCGGCGATGATGCCGGCGACGTGCGTTCCGTGACCGTAGTAGTCGGCCAGGCCCGCCTCGTGCCCCACCACCTCGACCTCCATGACCTGGGACGCCTTGGCCCGCATCAGGTCACGGTGCAGCGCGACGCCGGTGTCGATCACCGCCACGCCGACACCCCGGCCGTCGAGACCGCCGGAGTTGACGAACGCCTGGTCCGCCTTGACCACCTTGTACGCGACGTCGAGATGCGCCTTGACCGGCGAGTCGAAAGAGATGTGGGCGACCTCGGGGTCGTCGGCGAGCGCCTCCAGCTGCGACGCCGGGACTCTGGCCGAGTAGCCGCGCAGGGCCTCGTGACGCGCCTTCACCGCGCCACCCCGGCCGTGCAGGCGGGAGAAGTGCGCGGCGCTCGGCTCGCCCACCGTCTGCACGATCACGGAGAGCAGATCGTCGGCGCGCGCCGCGTGGATCTTCTCCTCCACGTCGCGCGACAGCTTGGCGCCGCCCTGTCCGCTCTGCGCGGCCGGAGCCGCGAGGAAGAGCAGGGCCAGGATGGCGCAACCCGCCAGCACTTGTCTCAGCCCGTTCACCGTTCCACGCGTCGGATGCATGTTGACCCCTCGAGACCGTGTGCCCCGCCGTAGGCCTAGAGCCATCGGCGCTTCACCAGAGAGCAACCTCCCTGCCAGGCACGATTCGGTAACTCATCGCGTGAACCGCTTGATGGACAAGGCTTTTGGAGTGCGCGCCTGGAACACGCATAGGCGTGTTCAAAAAGGCGCGAATGTCCAGGGCGGCGACGCGGATCGGGACGACCCGCGCACTCGCTGCCGTTAGGGTTGGAGGCTCAGAGGGTTAGAGGTTGGGAAGAGATCTGAACACGCCTGTCCAGATTCAGCACTCTGATCAGGGCGCGGCGAGAGCTCCGCTCATCACCGCTCTGCATACGTCGAGGGCGCTCACGATTCCCACGAGGAGGGATCCGCGGACGATCGGGACCCGGTGAATTCGATGCTCCCACATGAGACGGCAGAGATCGTCGACCGTGGATTCCTCCGGAGCGCTCAGCACGTCGCGCGTCATGATTTGGCCGACGGTCGCCGGCCCGTTCCTCCCCTGGTCGAAGCCGACGAACCCGGAGCTGAACAGGGAGCGGATGTCAGGGGTTTGACGCGCCTCCGTCACGACACCCCGTCCTCGGAAAAGGACGTCGTCCTTCGAGACGATGCCGACGAGTCGTCCTCCTTGATCCACGACGGGCGCCCCGGTGATGCGGCGCTCGCGGAACAGGTCGCACAGATCCTCGATCAGAGTTTCGGGGGTCACGGTCGCCACGTCTCGTGTCATGAAGTCGGTTGCGCGCATGCTCTCCTCGTGGATCGGCCACCGCCGCGGCGTCAGAAACGCCCGCCGGGCGCGGATCATTGACGATCGCCGGCCTCGCGTCAAGGTCGGCGGGCGTGTTCGCGTCGAGCCCGCCGGCCGGCCCCCCGTCCGGGGTGGCGCTGGCCCCTCCTAAACCTATATTGCAGAGAGGCACAGGGCACGTGGGCCCGGGTGCTTTTGTGTGGCGCAGGCCGGGATGGATTTCAACGGACTCAAGGACCTAGTCAAGGACCTCACCCAGAGCGCCGAGCACCGCGCCGTGTCGCGGGCGCTCAAGTGCTTCTCCAAGGGGCAGATCGACAAGGCGATCGAGATCCTCCAGGAGGCCCGCCACGACTCCCCGGAGAACGTCGACGTCCTGTTCGACCTGTGCCGCTACCTGGTGCTGGCCAACCGCGGCGGCGATGCGGCCGAGGCCCTGCGCTCCGTCCTGCGCCGTCACCCGCGCGCCTACCAGCGCGCCACGGAGATGATCGAGGAGCTGCGGGCGAAGCACGCCACCGTTTCGCCGCTGTTCGACGCCGTCGCCGAGCACTTCATCCGCCAGGACGATCTCAAGAGCGCGCTCGATGCGCTCGAGCGCATGCGGCCCGAAGAGATCCGCGCCTTCCTGCCGCGCCACAAAGGCAAATGGGAGGGGCTGCGCAAGGGCGCCCCCGACGCCAAGATGGCGAAGACCTCCCTGCAATCGGCCTACTACCTGGCGCTCTGCCACGAGGCGCTGCGCGAGTACGATCCCGCGGCGACCATCTACCGGCTGGTGGCCAAGAACAACCCGGAGGAGCTGCCCCGGGTCCTGAAGCGCCTCGAGGCGCTCCTGGCCAGGGATTACCAGAACGCCGCGCTGCGCTGCGCCGTCGGCGACCTGCACCTGCGCGCCGGACGCGAGGATGACGCGGTGCAGCAGTTCTCGGTCGTCCTCGAGACCGACGCGCGCGGCGGGAAGCCGGTGGCCGAGAGGGTGCAGGAATATCTCCATGAGAAGGGGGAGAAGACCGGGCTGCGCTGGGTCCTGGTCACGGCGCACCTGGCGGCCGGCGACAACGACGCGGCCATCGAGGCGATGCGCCCTCTCGTCGACGCTTCGGCCCTGCTCAATCAGGTGGTCCCCGCGCTCGAGAGCCTGGCCGCCGACGACAAGGACAAGGGAGGGAAGGCGCGGCTTCTGCTCGCCTCGGCGCTGGCGCGCCGCGGACAGCCCCAGGCCGCGGTCGAGATCCTCCTGGCGATCGCCGAGGAGAAGGGTCTGCCGGCGATCCGAGTGCCGCTCGAGGTCATCGCCTCGGCCGAGCCGGCGAGCGCACGGGTGTTCCATCTCCTGGCCGATGTCGACATGGCGGACGGTCGGACCACCGAGGCCGTGGAGTGCCTGCGCAAGGCTCGCAAGCTGGCGCCGCAGGAGGAGAGCCTCCTGTCGCCGCGGCTGATCAAGATCCTCGACGCCGACCCGTCCTCCGCCGAGGCACACCTTCTCCTGGCCGATGTTCTCATCAAGAGCGGCGAGCGCGACCGCGCGATCGTCGTCCTGCGCCACCTGGTGCTCATGGCACCGGCCTCGTCGGGAGAGGCGCTGGCGCGCTTCGCCTCCATCCTCAAGGAGGACCCGCAGTCACCGCGCGCCCGCATCGGCGCCGCGGAGGCCTGCCTCGAGCTGAAGCACTTCCCGGAGTCCCTCGGACACCTGCGGAACGTGGCCGCGGCCCATCCCGCGCTCGCGGCCGAATACTTGAGAGATCTCTCGGTGCTCGCGGAGACCGCCACGGATCAGGCGGCGGGGGTCGCCGAGGTGCTGCGCGGTCTCGAGTCCACGGGCGCCCTTCCCCACGCAGTCCGCTTCGCCCTTGGCGAGGCGCTGTTCTTCGCGGGGCAGGTCGCGCCCGCGGGTGCGATCTTCCGCGACCTCCTGCAGTCGGTGCCGGAGCGCACCGAGGAGATCAAGAGCGCGCTCATGCGTTTCGATCGCAACAGTCCCGAGGCGGCGGAGGCGTGCGTTCTCCTGGCGACCCTCTCCCTCGATCGCCGCGACTACAAGGGGGCCCTCGCGGAATTGTCGCAAGGGGGCGAGGCGATCGCCCCGCTCCTGGACCGCGTCATCGCGAAATACGAGGAGATCCTGGGGTCGACCGCCGGCGACGTCGACGCGCGTCTCGGCTTCATCGAGGCGCTTCTCCTGACCCGGCGCTACGACCGGGTCCTGTCGGCCGGCGCCGAGACGCTGAAGCTCCGGGACGATGAGACCACGGCGCGCGTCTATCTCGCCATGGGCGACGCCCTGCGCCAGAAGGGGGACTCCGACGCCGCGGTGAAGCGCTATTTCGCCGGGTACGGCAGGAACCGATCCCTCGGGACGGGCGTGATCGATCGACTCAGAGGGCTCACGGTGGCGGAAGGCTCCCACGCGCTGGCCTCACTCGCCCTCGGCAAGGTCCTGGCGTCCGAGGGGCGCGCGCCCGAGGCGGTCGAGGCGCTGGGCGCGGCGCGCGCCGCCGATCCGAAGCTCACCGACGCGGTGCTGTCCGAGCTGCAGCGCCTCAAGGACGCCTTCCCCGCCGACCCGCAGCCGGGTCTGGCCATGCTCCTCATCCTGGCCGAGTCGGGGGACCACAAACGCTCGGTGCAGGTGATCTCGGCCATCCTCGACGCGCGCCCCGACCTGGCGAGCGTCCTCGCCGGCCACCTCGACCGCATATTGAAGGCCGATCCGCAGCAGGCGTTCGCCACCTTCGAGATGGGGCGCGCGCTGCAGTTCCTGAAACTCCAGCCGCGCAGCGCCGCGAGCTACCTCCAGGCGTTCCGCCTCGACGCGACGCTGGCCCCGATGATCCTGAAGCGCCTGCACGAGATGATCGAGACCACCCCGCCCTGCCTCGACCCGTACCTGGCCGCCTGCGCCATCCACGCGGCGCGGGGCAAGTTCCAGGCCGCCGCCAAGTCGATCGAGCAGGCCCTCGAGAAGATGCCCGGCGAGGCGGAGCGTCTCCTGCCGCGTCTGGAGGAGATCCAGAAGCAGAACAAGGGGAGCGCGCCGATCACCGTGCTGCTCGCCGACGCCTGCCTGCGCGCCGGACGACACGACCGGGCGCTCCAGGCCTACGGCGAGGCGGCCCGCCGCGATCCCGGGCTGGCCGACAGGGCCCTCGCCGGGATCGAGGCGATCCTGAAATCCGACCCGAAGATGGGCGAGGCCTACCTGTGGCGGGCGCGCTTCCTGTCCCGGCGGATGCTGGTCGACCAGGCTCTCAAGGACCTGCATCAGGCGGGTCGGCTGAACCCGGGGCTCGGCCCCCAGATCATCGAGGAGGCCGAGGCGCTGCGCGAGCGCGCACCCGAGGCCCACGCCTGCGCCCTGCTCCTTGCCGACCATTACGCCGCGGCCGCACGCGACAGTGATGCGGTCAAGGTCCTCGCCGACCAGCTGGAGAAGGTCGGCAGCCAGAACGAGCGCCTGGCGCTCCTGGTACGGCTGTGGCGGCTGTCGGCGGCGCGCGGGGACGACGACGCGTCCCGTCAATACCTGGCCGAGGCCCAGCGCCTCGCTCCGGACAAGAATCAGTTCCTCCTGCGCGTGCACGAAGCGCAGGTCGCCCTCATGCGGGCCGCCGCGGCGCGGCTCAGGAATCAGATGGAGCAGGGCTCCCGCCGCGGCGCCGACTTGCAGGCGATGCTGCGCCTCCTCGTGGACCTGGGGGAGGTGCGCGACGCGTCGGCGATCCTCGACCGCCATCAGGCCGAGATGGACGCGCAGGAGGCCCACCGCCTGCGCGCCGACATCGCGCTGCGGGGCGGCGAGTACGCCCGCGCCGCCGAGCATCTCGTGCGCCTCGGCGCCACGAGGGCACTCGCCTTCGCCGCCGACCGCGCCGGTGATCACGCCCTCGCGGCCCGCACCCTGGAGACGCTCGCCAGGGAGCGCCCCGAGCCCGGGCTCGATGCCTCGCTGCACCGCGTGTACCGCGACCTGGTCGCCGCCGACCTGATGGGCGGCAGGAGACGAATCCTGGGCGAGACCAGCCTGACCTTCAGCGAGGGAGCCGGCTCATGATCTGTCCGATGCTGTCGGCGCTCAAGCCGACCGACGACAACGGCAACCCGGTCGATCGCGAGTGCATCTACGAAAACTGTCGCTTCTTCAACATCGAGGTGCGGGACTGCAATCTCATGATGGCCAGCCGCGCCATGCTGAAGATGGCCGAACAGGGGCCGCCGTCCGCCTCTCCGGGCGTCCCCCCCGCGGCCCTCGCCGACATGGAGAAGCGCTTCACGGAGGTGGGCAAGGGTCTGCTGCACTCTTCGATGGAGATGCAGCAGCTCGTCCAGCAGGCCGGTCAGGCGACCTCCAGCAGCGTGGCCGAGGTCGGCGACTCGCTGGCGCGGCGCCTGGAGGGTCTGGCCGAAGGGCTGCACGCCGCCCCCCGCGAGACCGAAGCGAAGCTCGCGGCCTCCTTGCAGGAGATCGAAGGGCGCCTCGGCGCGGCCCAGCAGGAGCTCGAGAGTCGCATTGCGACCACCCTGCAGGAGAGCGAGGCGCGCACCGCGCAGGGGCTGCAGGACTATCTGGCCGAGATGCGCCACGCCTTCGAGGAAGGCCTGGCGCGCGTCCAGACGCGTCTCGAGGAGCAGGGCCGGGGCGTGGGCGCCACGGCGGCCGCGGCCTCGCAGAGCCTGGATCAGCTGACGGCGCTCACCGACCTTCAGCAGAAAGTCGCCGAGAGGCTTCTCGAGGAGATGTCGCTCCTGAGCGCCAACTCGCGCAAGCTGGAGACCACCCTCGCCTCGCACGACAAGAAGCTGGACAAGGCGGCCGACGAGGGGCTGCAGATCTCGCAGCAGCTCCTCCTGGTGAAGGGCCAGTCGGAGAAGACGCACTCCGCGCTGCGCGGTCTGCACGAAGGGAACCGGGCGGTCATCAAGGCGGTCGAGACGCAGCTCGAGCGCGACCAGACCGACCTGGCGCGCAAGCAGCGGGAGACGGCGGAGGAGTGCAACAACCGGGGCGTGGCTCTGTATTACCGCGGCGCCCTCGACGCGGCGCTCGCGGCCTTCCGCCGCGCCATCGAGCTCCTTCCCGGGTACGCCGAGGCGCACAACAACCTGGGCCTGGTGCTGTCCAGGATGGGCCAGGACAAGGAGGCGACCGAGGCCTTCCAGGAGGCGCTGCGGATCGACCCCGCGATGGCGGAGGTGTACAACAACCTCGGCTTCATGTACCACACGACCGGCAAGTTCGACCGCGCCGTGCAGATGTTCGGCCAGGCGATCCAGAACAGCGGCGACTCCTCCGTCGCCTACGCGAACCTCGGCAACTCGTTCTACAAGATGAAGCAGGCCGACAAGGCGGTCGAGGCCTGGCGGCGGGCGCTGGAGCTCGATCCGATGAACGAGAACGCGCGCCGGAGCCTGCGCATGTTCCAGCAAGATCCCGGCAGCAACTAGGAAAACCCCATGGCCCCCGACGCCAAAGACATCTACCAGCGGTTCGAGCTTCTAGTGAGGACGCCGAAGAAGCGCACGCTCCTCGACGCCTTCCTCCCCGCCCCCGCCTCGCTGGAATCGTCGGTCGCGCCGCAAGTGCCGCCGCCCCTTCCCGTGCCCGAGATGACGCCGGAGGAGGCGAACATGTTCCGCCGCCGCGAACCGGAGGAGGACGAGCCGGCGAGCGCGCCGAAGCCGCGCGCGAAGAAGAAAACCGCCTCGAAGAAGAAGGTGGAGTCCCAGTCGCTGCAGGATGAAATCGCCGAGTTCATGAAACGCGATCAGACCGCCCTGGCTCCCGACGACGACCTGTCGAGCCTCGTCGACCACGCCCTCGACCCGAAGCCCGAGCCGGACAAGAAGGACTGAGCACCCTCCGTCGTTCGTTCTATGATCGGCACGCTCCCCGGGAGCGCCTTCGTCCATGCCGATCATCGAAGGACATCATGACTTCGCGATCCTCGAGACCCGTCTCGCGACTCTGCTCCTGGAGGCGCAGCGGGAGGCCGGGGCGTCCCTGCCCGCGCCGGTCGCGGTCGTCGCCCCCACACTGCGGCTGATCTCCGACCTGCGTCTCCGTCTCGCGGCCCTCGCTCCGTCCCTCTTGAACGTCCACTTCTTCCACCACAAGCTGCTGGCGGACAAGGCGCTCGCCGCGTCCGGTCTTGCGGTCCAGGAGCCGTTGTCCGACGACGTCCGGGCGGCCCTCGTCGCCCGCCTCGTCGAGGCGCGCGGCGGTCCGCTCGCGGCCTACGCACGCGCCCGCCCCGGGAGTGTCTCCTCCATCCTGGCGACCCTGGACGACCTGCGGGAATCCGGAACGCCTTCCGAAGCGCCTACACCGATCGCGGGTCTCACCGATCGCGGTCGTGAGTTGCTGCGGATTTACGCCGACTACGCGCGGGCGCTCGACTCCCCGGCCGCCGGCCTCTGCGACCGGGCCGCGTCGATCCTGCGCGCCGTTCCCGCCGTGCGGCAGTACGCCCGGCGCTTCCGCCTGGTGGTGCACTACGGGGCCTACGATCTGATCGGCGTCAACCTCGAGCTGATGCGCGCCGCCGAGACCTCCTCGACGCGCCTCGTCTTCCTCGTGCCGAACCACCCCACCTCCCGCGCCTACGATCTGGCGCGCCGATTCTGGCCGGAATTCCTGGCCGTCCAGCCCAAGGGTCTGGCCGATGCCAGAAGCAATCGCCTGCTGGCGGACCGGCTTCCCCGTCTCTACGACGAAGCGGCGGAGCCCGGTCCGCTCCCCGGAGACCGCCGGGAGCGGGTCGAGTTCTTCCACGCCCAGGGGGCCGCGGCCGAGTTGCGCGAGGTGGCCCTGCGGATCCTCGCGCTCCACCGTGACGAGCGGGTGCCCCTGCACCGCATCGGCGTCCTGTCCCGCTCGCTCGAGCCGTACGCCGCCGAGCTCCGTCCGGTCTTCGAGGACCACGGGCTGCCGTTCGAGACGACCGCCTCCCTCGGGGCGCTGCGGGAGGCGCGCGCGCAGGCGGCTCTGCAGCTGGCGCGCGCGCTCCTGCGGGACTTTCCGCGGCAGCCGCTCATGGACCTGTGCCGCGGCGGGCTTCTGCGTCCGGGGAGCCACGACCCGGCACGGGAGGCGCACGCCTGGGATCGTCTCAGCCGCGACTGGCACATCGCGGGCGGATTCACAGCCTGGACGCGCGATCTCGTGCGCTGGGTGGACGACTGGCGGCCGCACATCCAACCTGATGCCGACGAGGGGGAGAAGGAACGCGCCGCGGCGCGCAAGGCCGGCCGGAGGCGGCAGGCCGGGGCGCTGGCTTCACTGGTCAAGGACCTGCAGCGCGCCGGCCGGCCGCTGACGCGCGCCTCGAGCTGGACCGACTGGGTCGACTCTCTGGTGTCCCTGCTGATCGGTTGCCTGGACGGCTTCGCCGCCCCGGAGGGCGCCGCGGCGCTCGACCCGGGCGCCGCGGTCGTCCTCCGTGTCCTGAGGGACATGCGGCGGCTGGACGCCGCCGGCATCCCGTACGCGGGCCCTGCAGCGCTGTCGTTCTTCGAGCAGGCGCTGGCGCGCAGCGACGCGCCGATCGGGGCGCTCGGAGGCGCCGGCTCACCCGCTCTGCCGGACCATGGCGGCGTGCGGGTGCTCGACGCCATGCAGGCTCGCGGCCTGTCGTTCGACAGCGTCTTCCTGATCGGATTCAACGCCGACCTCTTCCCCCCGCGCCGCACCGAGGACCCGTTCCTGCCCGACGCGGATCGACGCGCTCTGCGGGCCGCGTTCAAGGTGCCGCTGCCGATCAAGGGGTCGGCGCTCGAAGAGGAGCGTCTTCTCCTGGCGCACCTCCTCGGAAGCGCCGCGCGGCGGTTGACCGTGTCGTGGCAGCGCGCCGACGAGACCGGCCGCGCCAGGATCCCGAGCCTCGCGCTGCGCGAGGTCGCCCGCCTCGTGGACGGCTCGCCCGACATGAGGCGCCTCGAAGCCGGGGCGCGTCGCGTCCTCACCCACCCGGCCGAGGCCGGCCAGGACGCGCTCCAGCGGTTCGGCATGCTGCCGCCTCAGGACGCCGCCGTCCTGGCGGCGCTGCAGGCACGCTCGCCGCGCGTCCTGCTCGACGCCCTGCCGCGCGGAGTCCTCCCCTTCGCACCCGGGAGCCTCGACGCTCTCCGGCCCGGCCTCGCCATGCTGGCGGTGGTGGAGGAGTTCACCCCAGCGGACCTCAGGTTCGACGCCTTCGTCGGGTCCGCGGCGCCGCCGGCGTCCCGCTTCTCCCCATCGCGCCTGGAGATTCTCGGCGCCTGTCCGCAGCACTACTTCTTCCGCCACATCCTCCTCATCGAGGAGTTGGACGAGGTGCGCGAGACCTACGAGCTCGAGGCGCGCGAGATCGGGTCGAGGGTTCACGCTGTCCTGCGCGACGTATTCGCGGAACTCATCCGCACCGACGGATCGCTCCCGGACGAGCCGGCCGACGAGACGGCGCGGCGCGCCTCCGGGCTCGCCCGCGCCGCCTGGACGCGGCACACTCGCGATATCGCCGGGCGCATGACCGCGCGCTATCCCCTGCTCTGGCGCGCCATCGAGACTCTCTGGTTCCACACCCTCGATCGGTTCCTGCGGGACGATCTCGCGGCGCTTTTGGAGGACGGGACGCGGCTCGTCGGCCTGGAGCGAGAGGAGAGCGGCCGGATCTCCCTGGGCGCCGACGGCAGGGGTCTCGATCTCCGCGGCCGCTTCGACCGCCTGGGCGTCGGCGCCGCCGGCCTGATCGTGTCCGACTACAAGACCTCCGGGAAGCTCGCCCGGCAGGTGTCCCCGGCGCAAATCCTCAAGGGGATGAGCCTGCAGCTGCCTCTCTACCTCCTCCTCCTGGAGAGCCTGTCGCGCGACGGCAGGGTGGAGGCGCCGCCGGCGCGCGCCGACGTTCTCGGCGTGGGGCCGGCGTTCCCGCCTGGACGCGGCGACGAGGAGACCCGGGCGCGGGTGACTCTCGAGATGTCGACGCTGACCAGGTACCGGGACGGCTTTGCCGAGACGCTCGGCACGCTCCTCGATCTTGCGAGGACCGGCAGCTTCCCCCTCAACAGAAGCAGCTGGTTGTGCGAGTCGTGCGCATACGTCCGCGCCTGCCGGCGCTGGCACGTCCCTACCGTGGCAAGGGTGAGATCCGCTCCGGACGGACGGGACTACGCGCTCCTAGGTCGCAAGAGCAGCCTCAGGCCGATGCTGGACCAGGTCAGGGACACCGGCGCGAACGAGGAGGACGGGTGAGCTCGGCCCATCTCCCCGGAGTCCTGACCGACGGCGCGGCCAGGCGTCGTGCAGCCACCGCGTTCGACCGCAACTTCGTCGTGGTGGCCGGCGCCGGCACCGGCAAGACGGCGCTCCTCGTGGAGCGGGCCCTCAACCTGGTCGCCGGGCACGGCGTCCCGATGACCGAGATCGCCGCCATCACCTTCACCGAGAAGGCTGCGGCTGAGCTGCGCGAGAAGCTGGCCCGAGCCCTGGACGAACTGCGCGGCCTGGCGCGCGCGCGGACCGACACCGCGGGCCTCCCGGCGGACACCGAGGCTCGGCGCGCCTACGCCTGGCTCGCCGGTGACCTGGGGCTGGAGCTGCGGCACATCGAAGAGCGCGCGCTGGCGGCCCTGGTCGACCTCGATTCCGCGTCGGTCTCGACTCTGCACGCCTTCTGCGCCGAGATCCTGCGCCGCTACCCGCGCCAGGCCGGAGTCGATCCGGCGTTCGCGGTCGATGACGGGCCGTTCTTCCAGGGCCTGTTCAAGGTGGAATCGGAGAGCTTTCTCGCCGAGGAGCTTGGTCCCCGGGCCCCGCGCGCAGCGATCTGGAGCCGGGCGCTCCTCCTCCCCGGCGCCCTCGACGGCGTCGTCTCCGTCGCAGAGGCGCTCGCCTCCTTCCGGCTCCCTTCCGAGGCGACGGAAGCCGGAGCGCTCCGGCCGGCACCGCCCCGTGTCGTTCTTGGAACCGAGGTCGAACAGATCCTCGCGGCGATTGCCGGAGTCCAGCGCAGCGCCCGCGGCGTGAACCCGAATATGGAGACTCTCCTGGAGATCTCCGCGCGCTATCTCCGTTCGTTCCTCGAATCGGGTCCCGGGTCGATGGCTGGGATGACGGGACGGTGGACGCTCGCGGAGTATCTCGGAAAGGAGCCGGTGGCGGGGAAGAGGCTCGAGGGATGCGAAGCGGACGAAGTCGAGGAGATCGCGGCGCGGGCGATGGAGCTGGTCTCCGCTCTGGTCCGCGTGGACGAGGAGAGCGTCTCCGCAGTCGCCTCGGCCGCCGCACCCTTGGCTCAGCGGGCGCGCGAGCGGCTCCTGGCGGCCGGTTTCGCGTCGTTCGATGCGCTTCTGCGGCTGGCGCGCGACCTGCTGGCGCGTGACACCGCCGTGCGCCGCGAGCTTGCGGGGCGGCACCGCGCCATCCTGGTCGACGAGTTCCAGGACACCGACCCGCTGCAGTACGAGATCCTCTTCTTCCTGTCCGAGGAGGCGGGAACGGAGACGGGGGACGCCTACCGCACGCGCCTGGCCCCCGGCCGTCTGTTCATCGTCGGCGATCCGAAGCAGTCGATCTACCGTTTCCGCGGCGCCGACATCGAGGCCTACCGGCGCGCCGTGGAACACGTCCTGGCCTGCGGTGGCGAGATCCTGACGCTGGACAACTCCTTCCGGAGCCCGGACGAAATCGTCTCCCCGATCAACGCTCTGTTCGACGCCTGGATCGGCCGCAGGGAAACCGCCGAGCAGCCGGCCTACCGACCGATCGTCTCGGCGCGCGGCCCCGCCGGGGACGGGACGGCGCGCCTCGAGATCTGGTCCGTCCCCGCCTCGGGCGTCGCGGACGACAGGCGTACCGCGGAGGGGAACGTCATCGCCGGCTGGCTCGCGGCGAACCTGGGGCGTCCCGACGCCACCGGCCGGCCCCTGCTCTGCAAGCACGTGGCGCTCCTGTTCCGGGCTCTCACGAACGTCGACCTCTACGCCCAGGCGCTCAGGCGGGCCGGTCTGCCGTTCGTCGTGGAAGGGGGCAAGACGTTCTACGAGCGTCCCGAGGTCGGCGATCTGGTCGCCTTCCTCCGGGCGGCGGCGAATCCGAACGATCGGGCGGCGCTTCTGGCCGTACTGCGCGGACCCCTGGGCGGCGTCCCGGACGCCGAACTGGCGGCCTTCGCGTCCGCAGGCGGGCGGCTGGACCTCGCGTCGGCCGGCGACGTCGACGCCGCCGGCTTCCCGGGGCTGTTCCGGGTGCTCAGTCTTCTCGAATCGTTCCGCGCCGCGATGCGGGGACGGTCCCCCGATTCGATCATCCGCGCCGCCCTGAGCGACACCCCGCTGCCCGTCCTGCATGCCGCGCTGTTCGAGGGGCCGCAGCGCATCGCCAACCTGCGCAAGCTCGTCGCCCGCGCCGAGGACCTCGCCCGCCGGGGGTTGTCGCTGGAGGAATCGCTGCGGGCGCTCGAGGACGAGTTCCAGGAGCAGCGCGACGACGGAGAGAGCCCGCTCGCGGACGAGACCGTCGATGCCGTCCGCATCCTTTCGGTTCACAAGGCGAAGGGGCTGGAATTCGACGTCGTGGTCGTGCCCGACCTGGGGCGCGAGTCGCAGCACAGCCGGCCGTCCGGCACGGCCGTGGCCTGGGTGCCCGAGGACGGCGGCCTCCTGGGAATCCGCCTCCCCGACGGCACCACGAATCTGGCCTGGGTGAAGCACGAGCGCGCCGCGCGACTGCACGAGGAGGCGGAGGAGAGGCGGGTCTTCTACGTCGCCTGCACGCGCGCCAGAGAGCGCCTGATCCTGGTCAACAGCAACGAGGCGCGCCGGGCCCCCTGGCGCGACGCCCTGTCGGCCCTCGGCTACTCGGTGGAGACGGGTTACCCGCAGGACGGGCCGCTCGCGGGCGGCCGCGTGATGCACCGTCGCATGACGCCTCGCGAGCCTCCGGCCTCTGGACCCGGCGTCGCGCTCGACGAACGCTGGAAGGAGGGGGCGCGGCGCTTCGCCGCGACCGTGGCCGCAGCGGCCCGTACGACTCCTCCCATCCGTTCGCCGGCGCGCGAGGCGGAGTCGGAGCCCCGGGGGCCCGTCGGCGTGGACCGGGACGCGGTCGGGACCACGCCCGGACCGCGCCCCGCCGCGCTGGAGGCGCGCGACACGGCCCGTCTCGCGGGGGCCGCCGTGCACGCCGCCCTGCAGCACTGGGACTTCGAG
Source organism: Candidatus Dormiibacterota bacterium (assembly GCA_035635555.1). Lineage (NCBI taxonomy): Bacteria > Bacillati > Candidatus Dormiibacterota > Candidatus Dormiibacterota bacterium. The sequence continues at coordinate 62,078 of DASQAT010000028.1, read as the reverse complement.
ACCGCGGAACGGCTGCGCACTCTGGCCCGGGGCGCCGTCGGGCGGGTCCTCGAGCAGGAGATGGACGAGCGCGCGCGCGACGAGCTGCGCCGGCGCGTCCTCTCCGAGACGGACGGGATCATCGAGGAGTTCCTGCGCTCGCCGCTCCCCGCCCGCCTGAAGAGCGTCGACGTTCTGGGGCGGGAGGTCCCGATCCTCTTCCGGGACGGGGACGGGGTCACGTGGTCCGGGGCGTGCGACCTGGTGTACCGGGACGGTCGCGGCCGCCTGGTCGTGGCCGACTACAAGACGGAGCGTCCCGGACCGGATCCCGCCGCCGCGGCGGAACGTCATCGGCGCCAGGTGGAGATCTACCTCGATGCCTTCCGGAGAGCGCTGCCGCGGGAGACCATCCGGGGAGAGATCCTGTTCGTGCGGGCGGGAGTCAGCGTCGAGATTTGAGCCTGTCGATCGCACCGTCCCAGTCGAACGGCGCCAGGTTCGTGGCGTCGGTGGCGAACAGGCGGTGCTCCAGGATCAGGACGGTGGAGGCGCCGCCGTCCTCTTCCTGCAGCCAGAGACGCACCATCGACGGGCGCTCAGCCTCCCAGGTCAGCACCAGGAAGCGGTCGGGGTCCCAGACCACAAAGCGGCCTTTGATCGGGGGCCCGCCGTCGCGGTCCAGCCTGAACTCCCCGCCCAGCGAGGCGTCCGCGGCGGCGCGATCGGCGAGCCAGGAGGACAGGCCCGCCGACGTCGTGAACGCCTCGTAGATCTGCTCCGGGGATCCGGGAAGTCTCGCCTCGTGGAAGCGGGAGCGGGTGATGAGACCGCGCGCCGATTCCATGTACAGCTTGAGCACCTGGATCTCGGACTGCCAGCCCTGATCGACCGAACGGAACGCGTCGTCCCAGGATTCCTCCCCCGGGAAGCCCGAGTGCGATACGGTCAGGATCGATCCGTCCCGCCACGGATCGAGGCGGAACTCGAGGAGGGTCTCGGTCCCCTCCACCGTCGTGCTCAGGCGCAGGAACTGCTGGGGGATGATGTCGACGAACTCCCCCGAGCTGACCAGCGGGTCGGAGCCAGCCGCCCCGGTCCCCTCCCCGAACACCCAGCGATAGGAGCCGCCCGGGCGCAGGTCGATACTCGCCTCCGAGACGAACCAGCGCGACAGCTCCTTCGGATCGGTCAGCGCGTGGTAGACCTCGGCCGGCGAGGCATGGATGCCGACGCTGTGCCGGCTGCAGCGATCCGGCTCGAGTGTGAGGCCGCGCGGTTCTTCGGTCACGGGCGGGATTGTAGCATCGGCGCGCGGCCGCCGGACGCGCGTGGCGGGCGGGGCCGCGGCGCGTCTCATATTCGCTCGCGCAGGACGCTGGCCACCCGTTCGCGCGCATGGCGCGGCTCAAAATCGACGCACCGCGGCCCCGCCCGCCACGCGGAGCCTGGGGGGGACGATCACAATGTTACAATCCCGGCCGTTTTCTCATCAGAAACAGTGACTGCGAGGCACCGGATCCTGTCGCCTGCCGCGGCTGGTACGGTCATTCGCGTTCGCTGACAGTGGAGGCGATCGATGAACAGGCGAGTTCTTGTGTGCGCTCTGGGGCTGGCTTCGGCGCTCGTTGCTTCTTTCGTCCAGGGGCGTCCGGCCGCGGCGCCGGCGCAACCTTCACCGCCGACAGCCACCTTGATCCGCGGGGGCACGCTGCTGACCGTCACGAAGGGGACGATCGAGAACGGCGACCTCTTGATCCGGGACGGGAAGATCGCCGCCATCGGCAGGAAGCTCGACGCTCCCGACGGCGCCCGCGTCATCGACGCGGCGGGACGGTTCGTCATGCCCGGAATCATCGACACCCACTCGCACATGGGCGTCTACCCGTGGCCCGAGGTGGACGCCAACAGCGACGGGAACGAGGCGACCGACCCGATCACACCGTACGTGCGTGCCCTGGACTCGGTTTGGGCGGAGGACCCCGAGTTCGACCGGGCGCGGGCCGGCGGTGTGACCACCGTGCAGATCCTCCCGGGGAGCGCCAACCTGATCGGCGGCGAGGCGCAGACGGTCAAGCTGCGTCCGGGCGTGGACGTGTCGCGGATGATCTTCGCGGGGGCGCCGCGCGGTCTCAAGATGGCCCTGGGCGAGAACCCGAAGCGCGTGTACGGCGATCGGCAGAAATCCCCCTCGACGCGCATGGGGAACATGGCCGCCTTCCGCGAGGCGTTCAACGCGGCGCGCAACTACAAGGCGAAGTGGGACGCCTGGCGGGCGAAGAAGGAAGACGAGCGCGGCTCGCCGCCCGACCGCGATCTCAAGCTGGACACGCTCGTCGATCTGCTCGACGGAAGAATCGTGGCGCACGTGCACTCCTACCGCAAGGACGAGATCCTGATGTTCCTGAAGATCGCGGACGAATACGGCTTCAAGATCGCCTCCTTCCAGCACTGTCTCGAGGGATACAAGATCGCCGACGAGCTGAAGAAGCGCGACATCGCGGTCGCCACCTTCGCGCAGTGGTGGGGGTACAAGGTCGAGGCCTGGGACGGAATCCCGCACAACGCGGCCCTGCTCGCGAAGAAGGGGGTGCGCGTCAGCATCCACTCGGACTCCGGGAACCTCGTGCAGAGGCTCTACAACGAGGCGGCCGTGGCGGCGCGCTACGGCCTGTCCGAGGAGGACGCCCTCAAGGCGATCACGATCAACGCCGCGACCGCCCTGGGGATCGGCGACCGGGTCGGCTCGCTCGAGACCGGCAAGGACGCCGACATCGCCATCTTCACCCGCCACCCCCTCGACATGTACACGCTGGTCGACAAGACCTTCATCGACGGCGACCTGGTGTACGACCGCGGCGCCGTCCCGACACCGGCCGGCCTGCCCGCCCCGCCCCCCCTGCCGAAGGGACCCTCCGCCCCCGAGCCGTCCGTCATGGTCCCGCGCCCCGATCCGGTGAACGCGTCGGGTCTCTACGCCTTTGTGGGAGCGCGCGTGTTCACGATGGCCGGGGCACCTGTCGACAACGGCACCGTCATCGTCGAGAACGGCCGGATCCGCGAGGTGGGGGCCGGCCTGAAGCCGCCGGCGCGCGCCACCGTCATCGACGCGAAGGGGCAGTGGATCTTCCCCGGCCTGATCGAGTCCCACACGCACCTGGGTCTCGCGGAGATCGATCTCGTCCAGGTGATGCGCGACGACGAGGAAGGGACCGACCCGGTCGCCCCGCAGCTGCGCGCCCTGGACGCGTACTACACCGAGAGCGAATTGATCCCGGTCGCGCGCCTGCACGGCATCACCGGCGCCTTCACGGCGCCGGGTGAAGGGGACGTGTTCGCCGGAGAGGGAGCCGTGGTCCACCTGGACGGGGCGACACCCGACCAGGCGCTCGTGAAGGACGGGGCCGCGCTGATCGTGAACTTCGGCGAGCCGCCCAAGGCGCGCTACGGGGAGCGCCGGCAGAGCCCGGCCACGCGCATGGGGGTCGCCGCCGTCGTGCGCGACGCCTTCACGAAGGCGAGGAACTACCAGGCGAAGTGGGATGAGTACGAAGCCAAGAAGAAGGCGTACGACGCGAAAGGGTCATCGAAGCCGGCGGCGGGGGACGACAAGGCGGCCGGGCCGCCCGGCCCGCCGGACCGCGATCTCAAGATGGAGGCCCTCCTGCCGGCCCTTCAGGGCAGGATGCCGATCCTCGCGCGCGCCCACCGCGTGGACGACATCCTCACCGCCGTCCGCCTGGCGGACGAGTTCAAGCTGAGGCTCATCATCAGCCACGGCACCGAGGCGTACAAGGTCGCCGACCTCCTGGCGGCGAAGCACATCCCCGTCGTGGTCGGTCCGATCACCGTGCAGCCGGAGCGGGTCGAAACACTCGGCGCCCTCTACGACAACGCCGCCCGCCTCAACCGGGCCGGCGTCGTGATCGCCATCCAGAGCGGCGAGACGCTGAACGCCCGGATGCTCCCCTACGAGGCGGGGCTCGCGGTGGCTTACGGGCTGCCGTGGGAGCAGGCGATCAGGGCCATCACGATCAACCCGGCCGAGATCTACGGTGTCGCCGACAGGGTCGGCAGCCTGAAGCCCGGACTCGACGCGGACCTGATCGCGACCGACGGGGATCCACTCCAACCGCTGGCGCGCCTCCGTCATCTGATGATCAAGGGGCGTCCGGTGCCGCTGACCAGCCGGCAGACCGCGCTCTACGAAAAGTGGAGATGACGACCGACCCGGTGTGCGGGATGGAGGTCGACCCGGCGCGAGCCGCGTCCCGGCACGAGCACGACGGCGCGACCTATTACTTCTGCTGCGACGGCTGCCGGGATGTTTTCCGCTCCGACCCTGGAAAATTCGCCGCGGGCCCCGCGCGGGGGATCCACGCCGCGGCCCCTTCGAGCACAGCCCCGCACCGATCCACGGCCCGGGCGCCCGCCAGGTTCACCTGCCCGATGCATCCTCAAGTGGTGCGCGACGGTCCCGGCGCCTGCCCGATCTGCGGCATGGCCCTGGAGCCGATGCTCCCCACGCTCGACGACGACAACGCCGAGCAGCGGGACATGACCCGGCGGTTTGTGATCGGGTCTGTCCTCACGATCCCTCTCCTCGTCATCGCCATGTCCGGGATGGCGCCGGGAATCGCCGACCTGCTCGATGCGCACGGGCGCGCCGTGACGTGGGCGCAGCTCCTGCTCGCGACACCCGTGGTCCTCTACTGCGGCCGGCCGTTCTTCGAGCGCGGCTGGGCGTCGATCGTCAACCGCAGCCTGAACATGTTCACTCTCATCGCCCTCGGCACGGCCGTCTCCTACGGCTACAGTGTCGTGGCCACGCTCCTCCCCTCCCTGTTCCCCGCGGCGCTCCATACGCACGGTGGGCAGGTCGGGGTCTACTACGAGATCGCGGCCGCGATCACCGTCCTGGTGCTGTTCGGCCAGGTGATCGAGCTGCGCGCGCGCAGCCGGACCGGCGGAGCCATCCGCGCCCTGCTCGGCCTGGCCCCTCCGACGGCGCGGCGCGTCGCGCAGGACGGTTCCGAGACCGACGTCCCTCTCGAGAGCGTCCAACCGGGCGACCGGCTGCGCGTCCTGCCGGGCGGCAAGATCCCGGTGGACGGCGCCGTGATCGAGGGGCGGAGCCCGGTGGACGAATCGATGATCACGGGCGAGCCGATCCCCGTCGAGAAAGGTCCGGGCGACCGGCTGATCGGCGGCACGCTCAACGGCACCGGTACCCTGGTGATGCGCGCCGAGCGCGTCGGCGCGGACACGCTCCTCGCAGGGATCGTGCGCCTGGTCGCGCAGGCGCAGCGCAGCCGCGCTCGCATCCAGCGCCTCGCGGACGTGGTCTCGTCGTGGTTCGTGCCGGCCGTGATGGTCGTCGCCGCGCTCGCCTTCTTCGGCTGGACGTTCTTCGGACCCGAGCCGCGCCTGGCGCACGCCGTCGTAGCCGCGGTATCGGTGCTGATCATCGCCTGCCCGTGCGCCCTGGGACTGGCGACGCCGATGTCGATCATGGTGGCGACCGGGCGGGGGGCCGGCGCCGGCATTCTCGTCCGGAATGCCGAGACGCTGGAGCGGCTGGAGAAGGTGGACACCCTGGTCGTGGACAAGACTGGCACGCTCACCGAAGGACGGCCGCGCCTCGCGGGCGTCCTGGCGACGCCGAGGTTCACGGAAGACGATCTTCTTCGCCTCGCCGCCTCCCTGGAGCAGGCCAGCGAGCACCCACTGGCCGCGGCGATCCTCGCCGGCGCTCGCGAGCGCGGCATCACGCCTCGGGAGGTGAGCGGATTCGAGTCGGTGCCCGGCGCCGGCGTCATGGCGTCGGTCGGCGGCCGGCGGGTCGCGCTCGGCAACCGCCGGCTCATGGACCGGATCGGCGCGCGCCCCGCGGGAAGCGTCGGGCCTTCAGGCGACGCGGATTTCGAAAAGCGCGCCGACGCCTGGCGCGCGGAAGGGCGGACGGTCGCCTTTCTGGCGGTGGACGGCCGCGTCGCGGGTCTCGTCGGCGTGACGGACCCCATCCGACCGACGACACCGGAGGCCTTGCGCGATCTGCGCGACGGCGGCGTGCGCGTGGTCATGGTGACCGGGGACCACCGGGCGACCGCGGAGGCGGTGGCCCGCCGCCTGGGGATCGAGGAGGTGCACCCGGAGATCCTGCCGGCGCAGAAGGCCGAGGTCGTGGCGAGGCTGCAGTCGGAGGGACGGGTCGTGGCGATGGCCGGCGACGGCGTGAACGACGCCCCGGCCCTGGCGCGTGCCGACGTCGGCATCGCGATGGGGACCGGCACCGACGTGGCGATGGAGAGCGCCGGAATCGTCCTGGTGAAAGGCGACCTGCGTGGCATTGCGCGCGCCCTTCGTCTGAGCCGGGCGACTCTGCGCAACATCCGCCAGAACCTGTTCTTCGCGTTCGTCTACAACGTCCTGGCCGTGCCGATCGCGGCGGGAGTCTTCTATCCCGTCGCCGGCATCCTGCTGAGCCCGATGCTGGCCGGCGCCGCCATGAGCGTCTCGTCGGTGACGGTGATCGGGAACGCTCTGCGACTGAGACGCCTGCCGTTGTAGCCGCACGCGCGGTCCTGTATTAGAATGTCGCTCCCCTGCTGAACACTTGAACCCTGAAGGAGGCACCATGCACCGTCGCCAGGTTCTCAATGTCACCGCCGCCGCGGCCCTGTCGGCCGCCGTCCTCGTCCTCGCCTTCCACACCGTGCCCGCCGCCCGGGCCGCCGATGAGCTGGCGATCGGCGCGCAGGGCGCCGCCTTCAACCTGAAAGGGACCGACGGCAAGATGCACTCCCTCGACAACGTCAAGGGGGCGAAGGGGACCGCGGTCGTCTTCACCTGCAACGAGTGTCCGTTCTCGAAGGGTTACGAAGACCGGCTCATCGCGCTCGCGAAGGAATTCCAGCCGAAGGGGATCGGCTTCGTCGCCATCAACGCGAACGATTCGAAGATCGTCCCCGGCGACGGCTTCGAGTTCATGGTCAAGAGAGCCAAGGACAAGAACCTTCCCTACCCGTACGTCCTCGACGAGACGCAGGCGATCGCCACCGCCTACGGCGCCAGGGTCACCCCGCACGTCTTCCTTCTTGATGCGTCCGGCAAGCTGGTCTACCGCGGGCGCGTCGACGACTCCCTCGAGCAGGACAAGGTCACGACGCACGACTTCGCCGCCGCCCTCGACGCCGTCGTCGGCGGCCAGCCGGTGAAGGTCGCCGAGACCAAGGCGTTCGGCTGCGGCGTGAAGTACGCGAAGAGGTAGGGCGTCTACTTTCCGCTCGTCGTCTCGTGCTGCGGCTTGCCGTCGTTGATCTCGTACCAGGGGACCTTGCTGCGCACGTAGATGTGGTACTCGGGGCGCAGGTCGATCGGCGTGTCGAGGGTCGCGGCGGCGATTTCGATGAGATCGTCGCCGTCCACGAAGCAGCTGAGGGTCGAGCCGCACTGTCGGCAGAAGGCCCGCTTGGTGCCCGATTCGGCCTGGTAGGTCTGTATCAGGTCGGCGCCCTTGACGTATCCGAAGGCGCGCTTGGGCGCCTCGACGTACGTCACGAAGGCGGCGCCGCTGTTCTTGCGGCAGTCGGTGCAGTGGCAGTTCGACATGTTGCTCAGCGGCCCTTCGACCTTGTAGCGGACGCGGCCGCACTGGCACGATCCCTCATGGGTTTGCTTGGAGGCAGTCATCTCGTCCCTCGCTGGTTGAAGATGTTCTGACCCTATCCTGCCGCGCACCGGCTGTCAAGTTCGTGTCCGCCGGCCCGCCTGGGCCTCCGCCGTCCTCTCCTCGGGCGAACTTCTGGACTCGGTCCGATTCGGCACGTTCAGTCGGGAGATTCCTGACACACCATACGGATTCTCAGCCTCGCTCATTGGGGCATAGACCGGATTTCATTGCGTGCCGACTTGTTCCATCTTCATCGCCTGATGAGGAGGGCGACTATCGTGAAACCGGGTGATCGGTCCCGCAGAGTCGGGTTCCACTTCGCGGCTGCTCTCGTGGCGGTCATCGGCGGCTCCCTGGCCTTCCCGCGGGACGCCCGGGCGCAGGGCAACCTGGTCGTGACCATCACCTCGCCGACGTCGGGCTCGACCGTCAGCGGGACGATCACCGTCAGCGCAAGCGTGAGTCCTCTGGGCGTCCTGGTGGGAGGCGTGCAGTTCAAGCTCGACGGCGCCAGCCTGGGCGCCGAGGACAAGGCCGCTCCCTACGCCGTCTCGTGGAATACGACCGGCGTCGGCAACGGGTCGCACTCCCTCACGGCGGTGGCGCGGGATGCTCTTGGCCTGCAGTACTCCTCGTCACCGGTCACCGTCACGGTCTCGAACGCTCCTCCGCCCGACACCACGCCACCGGCGGTCGGCATCACTTCTCCCGGCAACGGCACGACCGTGTCCGGGACAATCTCGGTCACCGCTTCCGCGTCCGACAACGTCGGTGTCGCGGGTGTGCAGTTCAGGCTCGACGGCGCCAACCTGGGTGCCGAAGACACATCGTTGCCCTACGGCGTCTCCTGGAACACCACGACTGTGGCGAACGGCTCGCACTCCCTCACCGCCGCCGCGCGCGATGCAGCGGGCAACAGCACCACCTCTGCGACTGTCACCGTTACGGTCTCCAACGCCCCGCCGCCCGACACCACGCCGCCGGCGGTCAGCATCACGGCTCCCGCCAACGGTGCCACTGTCTCCGGGACCATCTCGGTGTCCGCCTCGGCGTCCGACAACGTCGGTGTCGCCGGCGTGCAGTTCAAGATCGACGGAGCCAACCTGGCCGGCGAGGATACGACGTCGCCCTACGCCATCTCCTGGGACACGACGACCGCCGCCAACGGCTCGCACTCTCTCACCGCCACCGCACGCGACGCCGCGGGCAACAGCACCACCTCCACCACCGTCATCGTCTCGGTCTCCAACACCTCCACGGGTGGCACGACGCGGATCGAGGAGACCGATCCGTCCGTGGCCTACACGGGCAACTGGATCCCGCAGTCCCGCGCCGACCTGAGCGGCGGCTCCATCGTGGAGGGCCCGGACGCCGGATCGACCGCCAGCCTGACCTTCAACGGGACGGGTGTGCGCTGGATCGGCTTCAGGGCCGATTTCGGCGGCATCGCGGAGGTCTACCTGGACGGTGTCCTCAAGGCGACGGTGGACACGTATTCCCCGACCCAGCAGGCGCAGGCGGTGATGTACACCGCCAGCGGCCTGGCGGCCGGAACGCACACCATAATGATCAGGGTCACCGGGACCTGGAGCGCTTCGGCCTGCTGCTCCTGGATCGTCGTCGACGCCTTCGACGTGACGAGCGGCGGCGGCGGCAGCCCGCCGCCCGACACCACGCCTCCGACGGTCAATATCACCTCCCCGGCCAACGGCGCCACGGTATCGGGAACGACCACGGTGAGCGCCTCGGCTTCGGACAACATCGGCGTCGCGGGGGTCCTGTTCCTGCTCGACAGCGTGGCGCTGGGCCCGGAGGACACCACCGCGCCCTATTCTGTCTCCTGGAACACGACGACCGTGAGCAACGGTTCGCACACTCTCTCCGCCACGGCCCGCGACGCCGCCGGAAACAGAACCACGTCGGCCCCGGTCACCGTGACGGTGTCCAACTCGGCCCCGCCGTCCTCCACGCGCTTCGAGGAGAGCTCGGCGACGCTCTCGCCGGCCGCCTCCTGGATCGCTCTGACGAGCGCGTCGACAGGCGTGACGCTGAGCGGCGATTCCGCGACTGCGGCCGCCGACGCGGGGGCGACCGCGAGCTTCACGTTCACCGGGCAGGGGGTGAGCTGGATCGGCTTCAAGTGCGAGCAGTGCGGCATCGCGAGTGTTCTCCTGGATGGATCCGTCGTCGCGACGGTCGACACCTACGTAGCGACGCGCCCGGCCGCTTCCGGGTCCATGTTCAGCGTCACCGGGCTCGCCGCCGGAAATCACACGCTCGTGATCCAGGTGACCGGGAACAAGAACGCCTCCTCGGCCTCCACATACGTCGTCGTCGACGCATTCGACGTGATGTAGCGGGGATGGGCGGCGCCATCCGGATGGTTGATCCGGGACCCGCGATCAGGTAATAGATCACCCGGACGGCTCGGCTCCAGGACGCCCCGCCGTCCGGGAGATCCGGCATGCGTGTCCGTCACGCCGTCCGCGCCATCGGAGGGCTCGCCCTCCTCGTCCCCTTCCTGCTCGCCGCCTCGTACTCGACCGCGGAGCTGACCCGGAGCGCGTCGCGGGTGTTCAGGGGACGCTGCGTTGCCGCCCGTCCCGGGACCGTGGACTTCAAGGGTCGGCCCCTGGCCGCGACGACCTACGCCTTCGAGGTGAGTGAATACCTGAAGGGAAGCGGACCGCTATATCTCACCTTCCGCCAGACCGGGACGCCCGAGCGGGATGTCGGCGACCTGGGGCGTATCGCCGGCCTGACGGTCTTCGCTCCCGGCGTCGAATACGTGGTCTTCCTCAGGCCGGAGAGCAAGATCGGGCTGACCTCTGCGGCGGGGCGGGGCCGAGGTGTCTTCCTGGTGAGCGGCGAGACTGTGAAGGCGGCCGACGTGGACGGCCGCGCCCCGGTTCCCGGGGCCGAAACGATCCCCTACGACGCCCTGCGCCGCGCCGTCCTGCAGGTCCTCAAGGAAACTCCCTGATCGGCGGCCGACGCTTTGTGCTATAAATCGGCACGGATTACCCTAACTCCAACCGATCGTCAGCGCGAGGGTCGCGATGTTCGTTTCGAAGAAGATGTTCCTTACCAAGGGTGTGGGCCGGCACCGGGAGAAGCTCAACTCGTTCGAGATGGCGCTGCGCGACGCCGGCATCGCCCACTTCAACATCGTCCGGGTCAGCAGCATCTTCCCTCCCGGCTGCAAGATCATCACCAAGAAGGAGGGGGTCAAGTACCTGCGGGCCGGCGAGGTCGTCTTCTGCGTCATGAGCCAGGCGGAGACCAACGAGCCGCACCGCCTGTGCGCCTCCTCCATCGGCATCGCGATCCCCGGGAAGCACGGCGGTCACGGCTACCTGAGCGAGCACCATTCGTTCGGGCAGACCGAGACGGTGGCCGGCGACTACGCCGAGGATCTGGCCGCGCAGATGCTGGCGACGGTCCGGGGGGTCGAGTTCGACCCGGAGACCTCCTACGACGAGCGGAAAGAGATCTGGAAGATCAGCGGCGAGATCTACCGCACCATGAACACCTGCCAGTCGGCCGTGGGGGACAAGCGGGGACGCTGGACGACGGTCGTGACCGCCGCGGTCCTCATCCCCTGACGTCCATGGGCGAGCACCCCGAGCTTCCGATGAACTACGGCGGCCTGGACGAGGAGCACTCGTCGCTGGAACGGGCGCGCGTCGTCATCCTGCCGGTCCCCTACGACCGGACAGCCTCGTACATGAAGGGGACCGCGCGGGGGCCCGAGGCGATCGTCGAGGCCTCGCGATTCATGGAGCTGTACGACGACGAGATCGACCGCGATCCCTACACCATCGGCATCCACACCGCTGCGCCCGTCTCCGGCAACGACGACCCGCCCGAGGTCATGACCCGCAAGGTCGAGGAGGCCACGGCGCGGTACCTGGAGATGGGGAAGATGCCGGTGGTCCTCGGGGGGGAGCACAGCGTCGCCGTGGGAGCGATCAAGGCGTACCACCGGAAGCACCCGAAGCTGTCGGTCATCCAGTTCGACGCCCACGGCGATCTGCGGGCCACCTACGAGGGGTCCGAGTTCAGCCACGCCTGCGCCATGCACCATTTCGCCGGGCGCCTGCCGACCCTCCAGGTCGGCATCCGCAGCATCTCCCGGGAGGAGCGCGATCTGATCCGGGCGAAGAGCCTGATGGTCGTGCCGGCGCGGGACTTCGTCGGCCGGCCGGAAAGGGCGCTGGAACTGGTTGACCGCCTGACGGACGAGATATACCTTACAATTGACGTGGATTACTTCGACCCGGCCATCATGCCGGCCACCGGCACTCCGGAGCCTGGCGGGCCGGGGTGGTACGACACACTGGCCTTTATCCGGGGCGTGTGCAGGAAGAAGAGGCTGGTCGGGTTCGACGTGAACGAGCTGCGGCCCCTGGGAGCAGACGTCGCGCCCGATTTTCTGGCGGCCAAGCTGATCTACAAGATCATCGCCTACCGCTTCTTCGCCGACGGACGCGGCGACCAGGCGGCGAAAGCGGGATGAGGCACAGAATGAGCGGACAGGGCAACAGGAAGAACGCCGCCGACAAGGGAAACGAGAGGCCGCTGGACAAGACGATCGCCGAGAAGATCGCCGCCGCCGGCGTGCGCGCCCACGGCGAGATGCTCGCCTGCGATATCCCCGCCGAGCTGCCGATCATCCCGCTGGCCTCCACCGTCGTGTTCCCGCAGATGGTGGTCAACCTTCAAGTCGTGAGGAAGAAGAACCTCAACCTGATCAGGGACATGGAGCCCGAGTCGATCATCGGTCTGGTGGTTCAGAAGTCCTCCTCCATCGACGTGCCGCCGATCGAGGAGCTGTCGGCCATCGGCGTCGCGGCCCGGCTGGTCAACAAGATCAACGTCTCCGGCAACACCATCCAGATCATCCTCCTGGGGCTGCGGCGGTTCCGCGTCGCCTCGTACATCCAGACCGAGCCGTACCTCAAGGCCCGGGTCGCCTGCATCGACGAGAAGGAAGAAGACTCGATGGAGGCGAACATGCTGATGGGAAACGCCCTGCACCTTCTGGAGAACTTGATCCAGCTCGACCCGCGCGTCCCCGGCGAGATCCTGAACCTCATCAAGAACAACCTGTCCGGTCCCGGCAACCTCGCCGACCAGATCGCCAACCACCTGAACTTCGAGCTGGAGGAGAAGAAGGAAATTCTCACGACCATCACGCCGCTCGATCGCTTGAAAGTCGCAATTCGGCTGATCGAGAAGTCGACCGGGCTGGCGAAGGCGGGGCAGGAGATCAAGGAGCAGACCGAGGACGAGATCCGCAAGGCGCAGCGCGAGTTCTTCCTGCGCGAGCAGCTCAAGGTGATCAAGAAGGAGCTGGGCGAAGAGAGCGAGTCCGCGGCGACGGTGCGCGATCTGCGGGAGCGCCTCGACAAGGCCGGTCTGCCGGCGGAGGCCAAGAAGGAGGCCGAGAAGGAGCTGGGCCGCCTGGAGATGGTGAACCCCGCCTCGGCGGAGTACAACGTCATCACCACCTACCTGGACTGGATGGCGGCGCTCCCCTGGTCCACGACCACGATCGATCGGCTGGACGTGAAGGACGCGTCGCGCATCCTCAACCGCGACCATTTTGATCTGGAGAAGGTCAAGGACCGCATCCTCGAGTTCCTGGCGGTGCGCCAGCTGAAGAACGACATGAAGGGGCCGATCCTCTGCTTCTACGGACCGCCGGGGACCGGCAAGACGTCGCTCGGGAAGTCGATCGCCGAGGCGCTGGGGCGCAAGTTCGTGCGCATGAGCGTCGGCGGCATGCGGGACGAGGCCGAGATCCGCGGCCACCGCCGCACCTACGTCGGCGCCATGCCCGGCAAGGTCCTGCAGAGCCTCAGGCGCGCCGGATCGAGAAACCCCCTGTTCATGATCGACGAGGTGGACAAGATCGGCATGGACTTCAGGGGCGACCCGGCCTCGGCCCTCCTCGAAGTCCTCGACCCGGAGCAGAACAACACCTTCACCGACCTGTATCTCGATCTGCCGTTCGACCTGTCGCGCGTCATGTTCATCACGACCGCCAACCGGCTGGACACGATTCCCGACCCGCTGCGCGACCGGATGGAGATCCTGCACCTCCCCGGCTACGTCGAGGAGGAGAAGCTCGACATCGCCCGCCAGTACCTGGTCCCGCGCCAGATCGGCGAGCACGGGCTGTCGAAGGACCAGGTCTCCTTCACCGACGAAGCCATCCAGGAGATCATCCGCGGCTACACGGCCGACTCGGGTCTCAGGAAGCTGGAGCAGCAGATCGCCACGGTCTGCCGCAAGGTCGCCAAGGACATCGCCATGACGCGCTCCAAGGGACGCGCGGTGGACGCCAAGAACCTGCAGGAGTTCCTCGGCCCGATCGTGTTCATCCCCGAGGTGGCGGAGCGCACCGACGAGGTCGGCGTCGCGACCGGCCTGGCCTGGACCTCGGCGGGCGGCGACATCCTGTTCATCGAGGCCAGCCGGATGAAGGGGAACGGAGTCTTGTCGATCACCGGACAGCTCGGGGACGTCATGAGGGAATCGGCCCAGGCGGCGCTGACCTACGTCAAGGCGCACGCCAAGGAGCTGGGGATCGAGGAGGTCCTGTTCGAGAAGACCGACATCCACATCCACGTGCCGGCCGGCGCCATCCCCAAGGACGGCCCATCGGCCGGCGTGACGATTGTGGCGGCCCTGGCATCGCTGATGTCGCAGCACCCGGTGCGGCACGACATCGCCATGACGGGCGAAGTCACGCTGCGCGGCAAGGTGCTGCCGGTCGGCGGTATCAAGGAGAAGATCCTGGCGGCGCGCCGCGCCGGCATCACGACCGTGGTCATGCCGGCCAGAAACGAGAAGGACCTCGTCGATATCCCCGAGCACATCCGCAAGCAGATGAAGTTCACCTTCGTGAAGGAAGTCGGAGAGGTCCTCGGCGCCGTGCTGTGCGCCATCGTCCTGGCCCCCGCCGAAGCGATCCCGGGCGAGGCCCGCCGGGCGCGCGTCCGCGAGCGCGTGCAGAAGAGACGCGAGCGCGCCAAGCCGCGCGCCGCCGCCTCCACCGGGGGCCGATAAACCCCGCGCCCGGCCCTCTCATGCCCGAGCCCAGGCGCCGCCGCCCCCGCCGGAGAAAGGGGCTGCCGGGCGTCCGCCTTCCTCTTCCAAGGAAACCGCACCAGCGCCACGCAGACAGACGGACGAAGCCCCCGAAGCACAGGAAGACGATCTTCGAAGACTGAACGCGTAAGGAGGGAATCGTGGTGGAGCGTGGGGGGATCGAACCCCCGACCTCGAGACTGCCAGCCTCGCGCTCTCCCAGCTGAGCTAACGCCCCACGAGATTTGGCGAACTATAGCATGCGTGCAAAAATAGGGTCAACGCGCCCTCGTCCCGGGGGTCTCGCGGGGGCGCCGGGAGAACATCGATGATCAACGCGAAACGACTGCTGTCCGCTCTGACTGTCCTCCTCGCAGCTTTCCTGTTCGTCCCGGACGCCTCGGCGCAGGCGCGGCCCTATCGCGGCGGTTTCCACCGCGGGTTCGAGCTCAACGGCTACCTGACCTATTTCAATTTCGAGAAAAGCACCGACCTGGACGGCGACACCGGAGTCGGTTTCCGCTTCGGCTACCTCTACAACCCGCAGCAGGAGGTCGAATTCCTGATCGATAGCGTCTCGACCACCGGCGCCATCCGTGACAGCACCGGTGCCATCATCGGCATCGCGGACGACAACATCACGCATTTCCAGACGGCCTACGTCTTCAACTTCACCTCGCACGACGTCGTTCCCTACCTCACCGCGGGAGTGGGCTTCCTCAGCACGGATGACTCGGCGCTCGGAACCGAAACGGACCTGACGTTCGGTCTTGGTGGCGGCGTCCGCTTCTTCCTGGGACGAGTCCTCTATGCGCGCGTCGAGGCCCGTCAGAATTTCTTCTCGGGGAACCTGCCGGTGTTTTCGGACAGCGAGAGCTTCAGCTTTCAGGAGGTCTCGTTCGGCGTCGGCTGGCGCTTCCCGACGCGCTGAAGCCGGCCGCGGGCCCCGACGCGTTCAGTTGATGTAGCCGAGAGAGCGCAGTCTCTCGAGGACGTTGCGGTCGAGGTCCGACTCGTCGGGCGCCCCTCCGTGCTCCGCCGCGCCGTAGGTGTCCACCCACGTGGCCGGATGCGCCCCGGAGAAGCCCGCGTCGAGCGCCTGCTCGAGGACCTTCCCCTCCAGGTCGCGGGCGATCGGTACGTTGAGGAGCCGCAGAAGCGTCGGCAGCACGTCCAGGAGCCCCGCCCCCTCGATCGTCGTGTCGCGTCGCACGCCGCGCCCGTAGAGCGCCAGGACCCCTTGCATGCGGTGATGCCCCGAGGTCGTCGGCTTCCCCGGAAAGAGGACCGCCTTGAACCCATGATCGGAGAGGACGACGAGCGTCGTCTCCGGGCCGATCCGGTCGAGATACTCCCCCAGGAGCCCGTCCACATAGACGTAGTAGGCGTCGATGACGCCCCCCAGGGCGGCCGCCTCGTCGGGCCTGACGCCGTAATCCATGGCGTCCGGGTGGGCGAATTTCCAGAAGCGGTGCGAGGAGACGTCGACGCCGCCGAAATAGATCGCGAACAGATCGACCGGGTACTTCTCGAACAGCCGGAGCCCGATGCGGCGATACGTCTCGTCGCAGGCCAGGCTCCACAGGAACCCCTCGACGCACTCGCGGTCGTCGGCCGGCAGGGACCGGACGCGGTCCGGGTCGTAGAACCGGCGCACCGTCCCGGCCGGCAGGTCGGCGGGCTTCACCTTGTCGCTCTCCAGATCGTCGACCAGGGACTCCGGGAAGGTCTGCTTCGGTATCCCCGAAACAATCGTCCCCTTGAGCGGGCGGCCGGTGGACCAGTTGTAGATGTATGGCAGGTAGGAGGAAACGATGTAGCCGTTCGTCGGCTCCGCCGGCCAGGTGACCAGCCAGCCGACGACCCCGACCTTGCGCCCGTAGCGCGGCAGGATGTTCCAGAAGGCCGGGGCGCGCCGCATGGTGCTCGTGACCGGACGCACGTCGTCACGCCGGCCCGCCGGCTCCGCCCTCCCCTCCTCGCCGTGCGCCGCGTCCCCCGGCCCGCCGCTCCCCTCGACGACGAAGCCGTGGATGCCGTGACGATCCGGCCGCACCCCGGTCGCGATGGTGGTCCAGAGGGACGGGGACGCCGACGGCTCCATCGACTGCAGCGTCCCGGTGGCCCCCTCTTCGATCAATCGCTTGAAATGCGGAAGACGGCCGCGCGCCACCAGCGGCTCGATCACCTGCCAGTCGGCGCCGTCGATCCCGAAGATGACGACCCGGCCGTGGTCGGCGATCGCGTTTCCATCGCAGGCGGTGAGACAGGCGGCCAGGGCACAGAGCACCAGCGCATTCGCGCACAGCGGCGGCATCGGCCCGCCGGCGCTCAAAGCGCCGCCGGCAGGTCGAGCGTGCCGAGCTGGTCGAGGAGGAAGGTCTCCAGGGCCGAGCGCCCGGGCTCCGGAAGCGCCTCGAACTCGATCCCCATGCCGGGCGGCTCGCCCGTGGACGGCGAGCCGTGACGCCTTACGACGCCGAGGGCGCGGATGCTGCGCTCGGTCCTGCCGACGCTGAAGACCATCTCGACGCGGGTGCCGATCGGGAGGGGGGCGCTGGTGCGGACGTAGCAGCCGCCGAGGGCGAGGGACGTCATGCTGTCGTATTTGAACTGGTCGTCGTGGTACATCCCGGGCTCGCGGTGCGCCACCGCCATCTCGGTCCGGATGCGCAGCTGGCGCCTCCGATCGGTGGCGAAGACCTCCTGGATCTTCAGATAGAGATCGTTCAGGCGCAGCGGGCTCCCGACCAGGAGCCGCGCGCCGCGCGCCCCGTCCTGGACGGCCCGGCCCTCGTCCTCGTTCGACACGCAGGCCAGCACGGCCACACCTCTCTTGAGAAAATGAGTCCGGATGAGGTCGAGACACGCGGTCCTTTCGCCGGCGTCGGCGGGCGGGCAGAGCAGGACGAGCACCGGATGCATGCGGGCTCCGCGCTCCACGTCCGGCGCCTGCGGGTAGGCGGTCATGATCTGGAAGCCGAATTTCAAGAGCGCCTGGGACAGGCCGAGGAGCGTCTCGAGCTGCGGGGCGACGATCAGAACGGGACGGGAGGCGTTGTGCGTCATCGGCGCTCCTTCACCTGGCACCCTGCGACGCGGTTCCCGGTCCCTGGGGACCGGGCGCGGGGGATGCGGACGCGGTCTCGAATTCGTCTTCGATCTCCCCGAAGATCTCCTCGATGATGTCCTCCATCGTCAGGATACCGATCGCCCTTCCCTGTCGATCGACGACCGCAGCCATATGGAGGCGGCGCCGCCGCATCTCCTTCAGGACGGCGTCGATGCGCCGGTCCTCGGGGACCCGCAGCAGCTCCTTCACGATGCTCGAATCCTGCGCCTGCGCCTTGTCCTTGTCGGCGGCGTCCTTCTCGCTGTAGAGCGCCAGAGCCTTCAGATTGATGACGCCGACCAGGTCCCCGCGACGCGCGTCGTACACCGGGTAGCGGGTATGCTTCTCGGCGCGCGCCAGGGCCAGGTTCTCCTCGATGGGGCGATCGAACGACCAGGTGACCACGCGCTCGAGCGGCACCATGACGTCGTGCGCCGTCCGATCGGCGAAGCGCGTGGCGCGCTCCATGATCTCCGCCTCGCTGTGCGTGATGACCCCCTTGCGCAGCGACTCGGCGAACAGGAAACGGAGCTCGTTCTCCGACAGGCCGGGCTCCTCGTGGCCGCGCAGACCGAGCAGCGACAGGATGCCGTTGGCTGTCTTCGTCAGGAGCCACAGGGCCGGGTAGAAGATCCGGTTGAAGGCCATCAGCACAGGCGCGGCGACGCGCGCCATCCTTCCCGGCCGGCGGATCGCCGCCCGCTTGGGGACGAGCTCCCCCAGGACGATGTGCAGGGCCGTGATGATCGCGAACGCCAGGACGGCGGCGATGGTGTGCGCGGTCGGGGAGGCCAGCGCACCGAGCCCCTGGAGCAGCGGAAGCAGCAGGCCGGTGAACGCCTCCTCACCCACCCAGCCGAGACCGAGGCTGACCATGGTGACCCCGAGCTGGCAGGCCGACAGGTACTGGTCGAGGTTCGCGACCAGCTCGGCCGCCAGGTGCGACCCCGGCAGACGCGACGAGACCATCTCGTGGATGCGCGACGCGCGCACCTTGACGATGGCGAACTCGGCCGCCACGAAAAAGGCGTTCCCCGCCACCAGGAGGAACGCCAGAGTCAGATACAGGGGTATGTGAGGCTCGATCATCGGCCCTCCTCGGGACCCTTCACCCTCCTAGAGCTTGACGTACTCGGGGCCGCCGCCACCCTCCGGAGGCACCCATGTGATGATCTGATAGGGATCCATGATGTCGCAGGTCTTGCAGTGCACGCAGTTGCTGGCGTTGATCTGCAGCCGCTTGCCGCCCCCCTCCTTCGGCACCATCTCGTAGACGGCCGCCGGGCAGAAGTGCCGGCACGGATTGTCGTACTCGACGGCGCAGCGGGTCTCGCAGATCGACGTGTCGGCGACCAGGAGGTGCACCGGCTGATCCTCGTCGTGCTTCGTGCCGGAGTGGAACACGTCGGTCAGCTTGTCGAGCATCAATGGATTGTCGTACCGCGGCGACACTTCGTCGGGCGGAGGCGGCGTGTCCCCGAACTGGGCGCGCATGGTCCGCATCCGCGTGTGCCCCGGCTCCGACGGCAGAGGGTCGCGCAGGCCCCGCCCCCCCGAGATCATCTGCAGCGCCGAGTGGATAAGCCCCGGCACGAGCCCGCCCCGGAACCCGGCGTGGAAGTTGCGCACCTTCCACAGCTCGCGCCCCGCCCACGAGTCGCGGAAGCGCTTCTCGTAGCGTGACAGGAACGCCTCCGACGTGTCGTTCGCGACCAGCGCCTCGAGGATCGTCTCGGCGGCGAGCATCCCCGCCTTCATCGCCGTGTGAATCCCCTTCAGCCGCATGGCGTTCAGCATCGACGCCGAGTCCCCGGCGATGAGACACCCCGCGAGGTGCGGCCGCGGCATGGCGTAGATCCCCCCCTCGGGGATCGCCTTGGCGCCGTACGACAGGATTTTCGCACCGCGCAGCATCGGGGCGATGGCCGGGTGGGTCTTCAGCGTCTGGAACAGCGCGTGCGGGTCGAGGCGCGGGTTCCTGTAGTCGAGGCCGACGACCAGACCGATGTCGAGCAGGTCCTCCGCCATGGTGTAGATGAACGCCCCGCCGAACGTCTCGCGGTCGAGCGGGAACCCGAGCGTGTGGGTGACGCGCCCCTTCGGCAGACTCCCCTTCGGGCACTCCCAGACCTCTTTGATCCCGACCGCATAGACTTGCGGGTTCCGGGCCTGGTCGAGGTGGAACCGGTTGACGAGCGCCTTGGTGAGCGTGCCGCGCGGTCCTTCGGCGAGAACCGTGACCTTGGCGCGAATGTCGATCCCCGGCTCGAAGTTCGCCTTCCTCCGGCCCTCGCGATCGATCCCCTTGTCCCCCGTGCGCACGCCGATGACCCTGTCGCCGTCGAGGAGCGGCTCGGCCGCCGCGAACCCGGGGAAGAGATCGACCCCCTCCGCTTCGGCCTGCTGCGCCAGCCAGCGGACGACCTTGCCGAGCGAAGCGACGTAGTTGCCGTGGTTGCGCAGGGGTGGCGGGACGATCGGCAGCGGCAGCTTCCCGTGACGCGTGAGGAACCAGACGCCGTCGTCGGTGACCGGGCTCTCGAGCGGGCAGCCGCGCGCTTCGAAATCCGGGTACAACTCGCGCAGGGCCTTGGGATCGAGGACCGCCCCCGAGATCGCGTGCGATCCGATCTCCCTCCCCTTCTCCAGGAGGGCCACCGAGAGATCGAGCGGCGTCCCTGTCCCCTCCTTCTTGATCGTCTCGTTGCGCGCCTTCAGGAGCTGCCGCAGCCGGATGGCGCCCGCGAGTCCCGCCGGCCCCCCTCCGACGAACAGCACGTCCACGTCGAGCGTTTCGCGATCTCCTGCCGGCATGCCGTCTCCCGACTGAGGGCGTCATCATACTATGGGGCGCGAGCCATGCTAGGCTTGAAGCATGTTCGGATCTTCGGACGATTCCCCGCCACGCAGGCTGCGGACCGGACTTGCCGCAGGGATGCTGTGCGCTGCCGTGCTCGGCTGCAATTCCGGTCACCTGCGCCCCCGCGCCGCCGACGAGAAGGACCGCACCGTGATGTCCCAGGCGCTGCCCCGGATGGATGGCAGCCATCTCGGCGTCACGGTGGTGGAGGTCACGTACGGACCCGGCGGGTCCTCCCCCCCTCACAGTCATCCCTGCCCGGTGATCGGCTATGTCGTCGAAGGGGCTTACCGGACGCAGGTGAAGGGTCAGCCCGAAGCGATCTACCGGGCCGGCGAGAGCTTCTATGAAGACCCCAACGGCATTCATCTGATCTCCGCCAATGCCAGCGACAGGGAGCCGGTCCGGTTCATCGCTTCCTTCACCTGCGACCAGGAGGCGCCGCTCAGCGTCGATGTGCCGGAAGTCGAATCCGGTCGAGGTGGGCCGCCATGACTGAAACGGCTCTGGTGCTGGGCCTAATCCTCTCGGCCTCGGCGCTCCAGGCAGGAGCGGCCGAAGAGCCGCCGGCGACGGGGAGCCGGACTACGCTCGTGCTCCAGGATCTCGAAGGCCGCACGCGCGACCTCAAAGACCTCGAGGGCAGGATCGTGGTGGTGAACTTCTGGGCGACGTGGTGCATCCCCTGCCGCAAGGAGATGCCGGTCTTCGTCAGGCTGCAGGAGCACCGGGCGGCCGAGGGGGTGCAGGTGATCGGCGCGTCCGCGGATGAGGCAGGGAATGAACGCGCAGTCCAAGCGTTCGTTCAGGAGCAGCGCATCCATTTCCCGATCTGGATCGGCGCGACAACGGTCGACATGCAACGCCTGGGACTCGGCACGGCTCTGCCGGCGACGGCGATCATCGACCGCGACGGCACCGTGGTCGCGCGTGCGCCCGGCATCATCGACGAGGCGGGACTCAATCGGTGGATCGACTGGCTGCTCGGGGACAGATCGGCTCCCGCGCCCTCCCCACCGGTCGGAGTGCCGATCCCGCCCGCCGCCACCGGCGGCCACGAACACGATCATCACCACGGCGCGGGGGTCGGGCTGGACGGACCGTCTCTCGTCCCCAGCTGACCTCTCTGACCCGGCGAAGGCCGGGCGGTCCGGGGGACCGCCGAATCGCTCGAAGAGAGATGGATCTTCAGCGCCCGCTGGATCAACAACCAGATCCCGCGAGCCACGTGGCGCTTCACCCTGACCTACCGGTTCCTGAGGACGTTCACCGCCGGCGTCGAGTACAACCCGAAGGCCGATGAAGTCGCGCCGCTGGCGAACTGGCTGGTGATGCAGGAGACGACTCGCCGCCCGGCGCTCATCCTGGGGACGAGCACCGATCGGATCGGCACTCCTTCGGGTCACGCCTACTACGCCACCTTCAGCAAGACTCTCAAGCCGCTCCTGCGCGTGCCGATCGCGCCGTATGCCGGGGCGGCCTATGGCACGTACGACGACCGCCTGCGGTTCATCGGCGGGGTCAACGTCGCCGTGACCGAGAGTCTGTCCGCACTCGTGACCTACAACGGTGAGCACTACAACTCGATCTTCAGTCTGTCCCGCGGCCGCTACACAGGCTCGCTCCTGTTCGTGAGCGGCGGCGACATCGGCGCGGCCTGGAACGTCACCTGGTGAACCGAGCGGGGAATCTTCCTGTTGCACGCGGTTCGTCGATGGCGTATAAACACCAACAAAATCTTCGACGACAACATGGAGGGAATCCCTCATGAAATGTGACGCGGTGACCGTCGCATTCGTCCTGCTCGTGCTGGTGGCCTTTGCCCCTCCCGTCGAGGCGGCAAAGAATCTGGCGCCCGTCGCCTGCTTCACTCCCAGCCCAGGTTACGGGGTGGAAGGGACCACCTACGCGCTCGACGCGTCGTGCACGACGGACGACAAGACACCCCTCGACCGATTGCGCTTCCGGTGGGACTTCCAGAACGACGGCGTGTGGGACACGAGCTTCTCCACGGGGAGGATCATCAATGTCCAGTACGGAGCCTTCGGCACGAAAAACATCCGGCTCGAGGTAATCGATCAGTCCAACCTGGGAGGCCAGACCACACGGAATATCCTCGAGTTCAGGACCACGGCGATCCCGAACTCGTTTGGCGAGACGAACATCGACGTCAGTCCCCTCGACCCCCAGAAACTGGCTCTGTCGGTCCACGATGTGCCCTGGCAACCTGGGCCTGATTCAGTCCCCTATCCCGCGTTCCATTCGTCGGACGGGGGCGCCCAGTGGAGCCCGGGCGTGGGGCCGGGGCCGATCTACATGGGCGACACCAACATCCGATTCGATTCCGCCGGAAACGTCCTTGTGAGCAATCTCATCGACGGGGACGTTGGCGCCGTGCGGGGAGGCCTGATCGTGGCGCGTTCGACCGATGGTGGGGCCACCTTCGCCACCCCCACGTACGCCTTCAATTCAGACACCTTGGTGCGGTTCAAGGACGGTTCCCTGAAGACCGCCTGCGCGAACTCGACCCTTCGCTTCGATTACCCGAAACTGGGCGCCGATCGAAGCTCCACCTCCCAGTACCGGGACAATCAATACGTCGTCACGAGAATGAGCGTCGACACCAACGGGGACGGGAGCTGCGATGGTGGCTGGTTCTGGGCCTTCCGCCGCTTCCCCGCCGGGGGGACCGATTGGGACCAGGCGTTCATCGCGGGAGACGACAACGCCGACCCGGCCGGCGATTTTCAGAACATCGCCGTGGCGCAGGATGGGACGGTGTACCTCGCGGGGGGCTCCTATGGTCCTCTCTGTCCGTCTGGAATCGGTATCGGTCTCCTCAAATCGACCGACGGTGGGGGCAGCTTCCCGAATCCCCTGTGTGTATTCAACCGGACTCCCACGACGATCCCGGACGAAATGTGGAGCGCCACCGATCCCGCCAACCCCTCAAGGGTGTGGATAGCGTTCGTGGCACTACAGCTGCAGCCGGTCATTCATCGAGACATCTACGTCATCAGGTCATCGGACGCCGGCGCGACCTGGAGCGCCCCGGTCCGGGTGGACGATGTTCTTCCCGACGATATCGTAGACCGGTGGAAGCCGACTCTGTCCGTCGGCGGAAACGGCCGGCTCGACATCGCCTGGTTCGACTATCGCAACTCGAGCCCGAAGACATACGGCGGCTCGTGGACTCAGCCGCTCGACGTCTATTATTCCTGGTCGGTGGACGGCGGGATCTCCTGGGCCCCGAATGTCCGCCTCACCCCTCTCGCCCCCGGGTTCGGTGTAGGGAACGACTACCTCGGTATCGCTTCCTCGGGGACGCGCGCGTATGTCGCCTATGCACAGCAGCAGGTTCCCGGGAGCAGCTGGCAGGTGTACGTGGCGACGATCGGCCACTAGCGCAATCCGATCTCCGCGCCGTTTGCGATACAATGGCGCGAGTTCGCTCGACGGAAGCGCCTCGGGGCTGGTGTCCTGCGCGGACTTCAAAGTAGAGCCCCGGTTCGCCGCAACCCCGCGCTGCTCTAGGGCCTGCGGGATGGCCTGGATTCGGGGCTCCTGAGCGCGGTGAGGCCAGGAAGATCCCGATCAGGCCCCGATGGACCAGGGGTGGCGCTCGAAATAGCCGCGACAGAGCCGCGGGATCAGGGGCCAGATGTCCGATCCCATTGAGAATCTCAAGAACCTCATCACCGGCACATCGGTCAGCCTGGCGCCGGTGGTCGCGTGGATAGTGTATGCGCTGGACGCTTGGGAAGGACGACGCGAGAAGTGGGACGAGGCCCGTCAGCATCTCAGGCAGGTGATGAACGATCTTGTGTTCATCGGACACTGGGCTCAGACCGAGTACCCGGCCGCAGGCGCTCCTTCCCCAACCTGGCGCGAGCCTCTGTGGTCGGTCAATGATTTCCCTTCCGATCACATTCACGAGTTCAACCGGGTCGCCTACCGCATGCCCGTTCCCGAGGGGCTCCGGTCAGCTATGGCCTCGCTGGAGACGGCGATCGAGCACTTCCGTGGGCTCCTTCGATCGCACCGGGATTTCGTATGGCGCGACGAGGGTCGCCAGGCGATGGCCGCGGCGAGAGATCGCGGCGCGGTACCTCCTGCGTGGTTCGATGAGCTTTTCCGGTTGAACAGGGACATCCATGTGCGAGGGATCGGCACCGCGGCCGATCAGGACGGGTTGCACTCCACGTGGAAGCGAGCGCGGGACGAGGTGCAACGGGTCATTGATAATCCTGGCAGGGTTCCCTACCCGAAGAGCCTGTGGTTGGGCCACGTCCCCGCGCTGATCCTCGCGAGTATCGGGCTGTGGTTTCTCGTCGGCTTCATCTGCGAGATATTCTATTCGTTGTCGTGGCCTCCCTGGCCCCGATAGGACTTACCTCCGCCCGCACCGCGCCCGGGGTCCCCCTGGCACCGCCGGCCAGAGTGAGCTAGATTCCGTCGCGGAGGGCCCATGTTCGACCCCGCGATCCTGCCGATTGTCCTGCCCCTCGATACCCTGGAGGAGATCACCGCCGACATCCAAAGCCTCATGCGGACCCGTCGGGAGAATAACTACATCCTCGGGCTCCGGCTGATCGAAGCGAAGGAGAAGGTCGGTCACGGGAAGTGGGAAGCCTACCTCGCCGAGAACGTCCGCATCTTCGACAAGCGCACCGCCCAGAGATGGATGAAATGGGCACGGAGGGTCCAGGCCAACGAGACCTGGCTCCCGGACCCGGACGAAAGCGACAAAGTGTCGTTTTCAGACGAGTGGTATACCCCCATCGAGGTCGTCGATGCTGCCAGAAGGGTCCTCGGCGGGCGATTCAACCTCGATCCGGCTTCCTGCACCGAGGCCAACAAGATCGTCGACGCGGAGCGATTCTTCTCCCTGCGCCCTGAGCCGGGCTCGGCTGGGATCGATGGACTGAATCAGCGCTGGGAAGCGGAGAGGATGTTTCACAACCCGCCCTGGTGCAAGGACACCGGGAGGTTCGTCGAGAAGGTCTATTCCTCCTTCCGCCAGCGCGATGGCAATGTGTACTCCGCGATCGTGATCCTCAACCGTGGCCACCTCGCCATGCCCTGGTTCGCCCCGATGCTGGCCTTCCCGATCTGCATCTTCAATCGTGATCTCCGCTACCGCACGCCCGGAGGGACGAAGCACTCTCCGAAGCAAGGCACCATCGCCGTGTGTGTTGCCCCCCAGCTATGGCGCCGATTCAAAGAGGAGTTCTCCCCCTTCGGGAGGATCGTCTGGATGGACGAGGACGAAGAGGGTCCGCCACAGTTCACGAGCGCGGATTACTATCCGGACTTCAAGTAGCTCCCGCTCCCCCTCCTGCTATCAAACCCACGCCCCAAGGTTGCTGACGATTCCGCTCGACGAACCGATCAGGTGGGGGTATGGTCCCCGACATGGACCCGAAGAGACCTCCTCTGCCGAAGGCTCGCCCAGATGAAGCGCCCCAGCCGCTGCTCACCGGCGCGGAGCTTCGCCATCACTTCAAGATGAGCGGGAGCGCCTACAAGCGCATGCTGCGGGTCGGCTTGCCCGTGGCCGCAGATCTGGGCCTCGGGAAGCACCGGCATCGAAGGCACGATTTGCAAGTTGTGGTCCGCTGGCTCAGAGATCGATCTGCTATCAGCGCGGAGGGGTGAGCGACCTTGCAAGTCCATTGTTTCCAACGATTTCGGTTGACAAGCACCCCCTCTGCGCGGTATAGTCCTAACTGAGCAGAAGACCACCCTCTAGGAGACCCGAACCCATGTCCCAAACCCGCAGCGGCCGGAGGCTTGTCCGCTCGGCCAGTTCCAAGACGCGCTCAGTGCGCCTGAGCGTGCGACCGGACGGCGCGATTTACGGCTATCTCGTCGAGCAGATCTCAAGCTCGCCCAGGCGGGAGCGGGTGATCTGCTGGCTGGGCCGATCGCCTTCCGAGTCCCGAATCCGAAGCGCGTGCAAGCAATTCAACGCGAGGCTCCCGAA
The DNA here is from genome assembly GCA_035635555.1 of Candidatus Dormiibacterota bacterium. Taxonomy (NCBI): domain Bacteria; kingdom Bacillati; phylum Candidatus Dormiibacterota; species Candidatus Dormiibacterota bacterium. The sequence continues at coordinate 35,371 of DASQAT010000028.1, read as the reverse complement.
GGGCCTTCGCAAGGAGAATCACGTTGAGCAATTCTAACGGCCACGTCCCCTCCCACTGGCGTGGGGATTTCAGCCAGACCTCCAGCATCCCCCGGGCGCTCGAAGTCCTCGGCGATTCCGTCCCGAAATCCTGGGCCAAGGCATCTGCTGAGGCCCACCAGGCGGAGTGGAAATGCCGCGCCACTTACCCGGATTACTTCTCGCCGACGCTGAGTCAGAACCGCGACTCCTGCGTCGGCGTCCTCGCTGAAGCTGAAGCCCGGCTCGCCAACGCTGCCACCCCAGGGCAGAAGAAGGACCTCGCCAACTTCGTCGAGAACTGCCGCCATCTCCTCGCGGCTGCGCAAGAGATCCTCGAAGCCTGTCCCGCGGAATCAGAGCGGCTGAAGATCCGCGCTGATCGGGAGCAGAGGAAATTCGCACTCTCCCGGTTGAAGGAGCAGCGCACGCAATATGAACTCCGCAAGCTGCCTGTCCCGCTGGAAGTCATCGAAGCCCTCCTCGATCTCGCCGAGACGGTGGAGGTCGACGAGAGAGAGATCGCGAAGGAGCAGCGCCAGCGTGAGTTCCTGCAGCAGGAAGCTTCCGATCTGAAGGCGAAGGCGATCGGAATCCTCGTCGACGAGATTGCCGAGCAGATCTTCAAGACCGCCCAGACGGTCAGGGCGCCCTTGGGTCCGCGTGGCGTGGCGATCTCGAAAGTCTACCCGAGAATGTCCGACCCGCGAATCATGGACGCCTTCGATCGGGCTCATTCCCTCGCCAAGGTCGCTGCCGATCTCAACGGCGCGAAGATCGATGTCGACGCGACCTTCGGGAATGTCTTGAGTCAGGAGCAGTACGCAGCTTTCAGCGCGGTCGTCTGGGCCCATTCCGCGAGTCGACGGGACCAGAAGTAACCAACCCGCGCGGCCTACGGGTCGCGCATTCAAGGAGCACTTCAAGTCATGGCTTCAATCAACGTCTCAGCAGCAAACGACGGCGACAACACGATTCTCGCCGCTCCCGGAGCAGGTCTCGCCATCGTCGTAACCAACCTCGTATTGACCGGCCAGACCACCGCCGGCAGCGCGATCCTCAAGTCCGGCTCGACGACGCACGGGACCTTCAGCCTCGGCACGTCAGGGGGAATCAGCCTCGACGGTTCTGTCGCGGCCCCGCTGTTCGCCTGCGAGCCGAATCAGGCGCTCGTGGTGAACAACAGCGCGGGTCTCGACACGAAAGGGATGATCGTCTACGGCATCAGGAACGCCTAACTCGACGAGAAGCGAGCGGGAATCCTCGCGGCCAGCAGGTGATTCCAGGGGGACTTACGGCCCCCAGTGCGGCCTGCTGGCTCTTTCGAAATCCCTGCGGACCCGTGGCGCGAACTCTACTAGGCCGTCCGCGCCTTGGGTCCTGGGGCCAGGCGCATCCAGCCCTGCCCACTCGCGTCCGTCACCCGCGAAGGGGACGAAGCCTGGCTGGGTGCGCCGAATCATGCAAGGCCGATCAGAGAGCGTCGGGGACCAGCGCTGCTCTCGCCCGCTCAGGTTGTCGGGCCCTGGGGCGCTGGTCACATCACCACAGAGGAGAAACAAATGTCTCAACGCAAGTACGCATACACCCTCTCTGCCACCTGCGGCAACACGAGAGTCACGCTCAGTACGACCAGCGACTTTGATCCAGAGAACATGGCAGCGATTCTCCAACGATTGAACGAGCTGCTGTGTCTGGTCAAGCCGTGACCGACGACATCCAGAAGCAAGCCGGCCAGATCTACATGCGCTGCCCGAGGTGCGGACTGATTCTCGGCCAGAACACCAGCGCGGAACTCTGCCCGCATGATGACCCAGCCTGCGGAGCCTGCTGCTCGAAGTACCACAGAACCGACCCTGTCCCAGAGAACATCGTCCCGTTCAAACGAAAGGAATCAAGCATCATGCCCAGCACCATCCCGACCTACGCAACTCGACTCTACCGAACGATGCTCTGCTACGTCGACGCAGCGAGGAAGTACCTCGTAAGCCTCGGTCGTGATCCCTTCGATGCCGACGAAGAGCGGCAACTCGCCAGCTATCTCGCTACCATGAAGAAGGAATCAGAGAAAGAGGATCGCCAGGAGCGTCAGGCGATCGCCCTCGCCGCGAAGCTGGTTGTGGATCTGGCCCCTGATCGGGACTACGCCGAGGCCATCGCTTCTGACGACACCATCGCTGCCAGCCTGGCGACCGATCGGGTGGTGAAGGCAACGAGGGCAGGCGCTGCTCCTCTGTCATTCCTCCCCGAGGACCCCTTCGTCGCTCGCACTTGTGCGATCCCCGATTGCGGACAAGGCTTCGTGGCGCGGCAGAAGTCGACCCGAATGCTGTGTGACCAGCACGTCGGCGATTCGACTCCGCCTGACTATAGGGAGAAGCCATGAAGCTCAGAACCATCTCCATCGTCGAAGCTGAAGTCTCCGTCCGCGCCCTTGTCGACCGCGATCTGAACGGGCTGCCCCCTTCGTTCGGCCAGCCGGCTGACTATCGGCCGAGGCTCGTCGGCTTCTATATCGATCAGACCGCAACGCTGATGGTGCAGCAGATATTCAACGACGAGGCCACATCGACTCCCCCGGACGTTCAAGCTGCCCTGGCAAGCCAGATGGTCGAATCTCTGCGGCAGCAGATCGCCCGGGCGGTGAATGGATGAGTTTGGAGAGCCAACCCGGCACTGAGGGCACTCGCTGCCGCGATTGCTCCGACCCCATCCGCGCTGGGCAGACGAGGTGCGCCAAATGCCAGCGAGCGTTCGAAGCCCGGGAGAAGCTCAAGGGGGTCGTGATCCGCAAGGCCCCATCTGATCACGGCCCGGATTAGATAGAAGGAGAGTCGAAGTTAACCCGAAGCGAAGTGCCCCTCCTGGCGGAGCCCCGCGCTGCCGCTGGAGGGGAGGAGGATGAAAGTGAGCGCCCAGCAGCCGAAGCCCTCCCCACAACCCCCGACTATCCTCGACGCCTTCCCTCTGACCGCGAAGGAACTCGTCGACCTCCGCCAAGGCATCCCGATCATCCGGAAGGGACAATGAGCGAGACACCGAAGCCGCAGCCCCCGACCGAAGCTGAGTTCCAGAACCTCCTCGCCGAATCCCAGGTCGCTGCGGATACGAGGAAGATCGTCGAGACCCGAGCGCGGCTTGTCAAGCTTCAGCACATCCTCAAGAAGGCGAAGAAGCTCGATCCCGACGAGCGGGTCAAGATGGAAGCCCAGGTCCTCGCGGACCAGATGCTTCTCGCCGCTCTCGCTCCGCCACCTCCCGAGGAGGGTCCTGATCCGCTCAGCATCCCCTCCGGCCCGCCGATCTCCCGGGAGGACATCAAGAAGCTGCGCGCTGCATTCTCCCGACACCTTCGTATCAGCGACTTCGACTGGATCGAGATCGTCCTCGCGAGTTACCTCAGCATCGCCCTGGTCGACGAGCAGCCGGTGTGTCTCATGATCGTGGGAGCCTCCTCGGCGGGGAAGACCGAAGTCGTGGAGTCGCTGGATGGTCATCCGAAGTCCCCGAGGGTTCACATCGCGTCGGTGATCACCCCGAACGCGCTGCTCTCGGCCAAGCAGACCTCCGATGGTGGCGGGATCGATCCGCAGAACAGTCTCCTCCTGCGGAAGCCGACGATCTTCGTCCTGATCGTGAAGGACCTGACCACCACCCTCACAAAGCAGAAGAACCAAGTCGCCGATCTGCTGGGGAACCTCCGCGAGATCGCCGATGGATCGTTCAAGAAAGACAGCGGCGTCGGGCTGATTGAGTGGAAGGGGCGCCTGGGGATGCTCCTCGCCGTCACCGACGTCATCGATCGCCACCAAGACAGCCTCGCTCAACTTGGCCCGCGGTTCCTGCTCGTTCGCATTCAAGACCAAGCCGATCTCGACAAGGTCCGCAGCATCATCGCCAACCACGGCCACCAGACCGAGCGGAAGACGGCGCTTCATGGTGCCGTGGGGGAGTTCCTCTGCCACACGTTCCGCTCCGCCATCGACATCGCGCTCTCGAAGGAGTTCGAGATGCCTCTTGCCTCGCTGGCGGTCTGGCTCGCGACGGCCCGCACTGTTCCGAGCCGGCATGCGATCGGCAAGATCGGCTCCGTTCAGGCAGAGCAGCCCTATCGTCTCGCGATCGGCCTCACCACGCTGATCAAATGCCTCGCTTCAATCCGCGGCCATGAAGCTGTCGAAGCCGATGACTTCCAGACCGTCGCCCGGGTCGCGCTGGACACGATGAATCCTCCTCGGCGAGCCGTCCTCGGCGCGGTGAAGCTGCTTCACGACAACGGGGCCGGCGCTCTCACGTCCGAGATCGCTACCGCTGCTGGAGTGAAGGTCGCCACGACTCAGGACTACCTCTACGGCTTCGCCAAGATCAGTGGGGCGCTGGTCGAGAAGGTCCCCGACGACGAAGGCGGTTTCACCCGCTGGCGCCTGACCGACCTCGCGCTGAGCATCTACTCCGCCATCCGCGATGTGTCCTCCAACCACAACTACTCACGGCAAAGTTCATGAGGCACGGGTAGGGGGAAGGGCCTGTGTGAGAGGGGGGGTGCATGACCCTTGTGAACTTTGCCGTGACCTACCTGGCTCGCTGCGCTCGATCGCAGAATCCCCCGCCAGGTGGGCGCGCGCTCAATCTCCCCCTCGCACAACTTGCAAGCTGCAGAGCCCGCCCCTGGCCACTTGATATCAAGCCCGATCGCACTGCTAGTCCGTTCTGCATCTGGCGCATCGTGCGGAGCGAGCGAGAGATGCGCATGGAAGCCACGGTGCGTGCGGCTCTTACGCGGCTCAGCCAGGGGAAGGCGGAGGCCCGGAGATCTGTCAAACCGAACGCGAGCGCGGAGCTGGCAGGGGACCCGTGTGAATATTTCCACCACCTTCAGCGTGACGAAAGGCGTGACATCCCGCGCGTCACGCTGTCACGCTTCATAGCAGGAGAATGCAATGCCCAGCAGTCGTAGCAGAAGGAAGAAAGCCGATCGTGAGCCCACCAGCAGGGCGGAGCGGCGCCTGAAGGGGCTGAAGAAGGGCCAGCGCCTTCGCAGCAACAGGCAGGCGCTTCTGGCCCGACAGAGGCAGAGGGCCCGGAGGGAGAGGCTGAAGCAGCAGGCGGAGCAGAAGCAGAAGCCGCGGGAGAGGCTTCTGGGGCAGGAGCAGCCTCCTCTGCCGGCTGATCCCTGCGGCTCTGATTACGGCAGCCGGATCGGATTCACCCAAGAGAAGGGCATCCCGACTGATGACGAGCCCCTGAGCAAGAAGAAGCGAGTCCGTGCGCCCAGGCTCAGGAGGGCGCTTCTAGTCGAGCCCGGGAGCAGCCGGCCCAGGGGTCCGCTCAGAGGGGGCGAGAGCGCGGAGTCCTGGCGAAGCAACGATGAGTACCGGCCGGCTAGCCCGGGTGATCTGGTGGACTCATGGTGGGATTTCTGATCTTCACCCTGGACTAAAGCCGCAGAAGGAGCGTCAATTGGTGCGACCCCGCGCCCACCACGGGCTACCGGGGATCGAGGAGCAAGGCGATGAGCAGCAAGACGAAGGGGAACGGCAAGCCGAAGACGGAGCGTGTGCAGGTGGTCTTCAAGATCGATCCCGCGGTGAAGACTCTGCTCTCGAAGACAGCAAAGGACCTGGGCATCAGCATGAACCGCGCGGCTGAATCGCGCCTGGCGACAGGCAAGTGGCCGAGGAAGGCGGTGCAGGGATGAGAGCCCCTTTCCAAAGGCCCGGCTCACCTCGCTGGTGCTTCGAGTTCCGCCGCAACGGGAAGCGCTACTGCGGCAGCGCGGACTCGAAGCAAGAAGCCGCGACCGCGATGAAGGCAAAGCGGGTCGAGGTCTTCAAAGACGAGGTCTACGAGTCAACGCATGGCCATCGCCCGTTCAAGCCGACCCCGATGACGTTCGGCGAGTACGCGGACTACTACTTCCGGACCTTCTGCGCGAATAAGAAGTCCGCGCGGAGGGATCGGGAGATCCTCGACGCCCTGAAGAAGCGCTGGAAGATCAACCTCTCCGCCATCACGACCCAGATGCTCGTCGACTTCAAGGCCGAGAGAGAAACCGAGAGGCAGCCAGCAACGGTCCTGCAGGAGGTTCAGGTGATCAAGCGACTCTTCAAGAAAGCCGTCGCGCTGCACAAGCTGCAGGAGAACCCCGCGCTCAACATCGAGCGGCCCGAGGTCCACAACGAGCGCGTGAAGCACCTGAGCGTCGACGAGATGAAGGCACTGATGTCGGCGTGTCCGGACTGGGTGCGGCCGGTCGTGACCTTCGCTCGCTTCACGGGAGCACGTCAGGGGGAGATCTTCAAGCTGACCTGGCGGGACATCGACTTCAAGCGCGGTATCATCACCTTCCGCGATGCGAAGAACGGCTGCACCGGCACCGTCGAGATGAACGCAACGACTCGCTCCCTGCTAGAGGGTCTCCCCCGCCCGATCAACCCTTCCCTCCCAGTCTTCAGCGTCGACCGCCAGAAGCTCCGCTATCGCTTCGACCTCGCCGTCGAAGCCGCCGGCCTGAAGCGCCCCTGCGCGTGCCTCGCGGCCAACGAAGGCAAGCCCGACCGCTCCTGCTCGACCTGCGGCGGGAAGGGGGTCGATAAGTTCAAGTTCCACGATCTCCGGCACCAGGCCGCGACCGAACTGCTCGACCGGGGCGCGACCCTCAACGACGTGCGGGACTTCCTGCGGCACAAGACCCTGGCCATGACCTTGCGCTATGGCCATCTCCTGAAAGGCCGTCGCGCCAGCACAGCCGCGCTGCTCGATCAACCCGCGCCGGAGGGCGAAGGAGCCGCGACAGAGCCGCAGTCAGATCGCGGAGATCGCGAGAGCCGCTGACGGGAGCGCCGACAACCCCTCGTCTTCTGCTACACTTGGCCGGTTGCGGAAGCGCCTCGGGGCTGGTGTCCTGCGCGGACTTCAAATCCGTTGGGAGCCGGGGGAACCCGGCTCCGGTGGGTTCGATTCCCACACGCTTCCGCCAAGTCCTCCGCTCTTCCACTCTCTCGAGGAGGGTCCATGAAGAAGGTCGTCCTTCTGATCGTGGTGCTCGTGGGCATCTGGCTCGGCGTGAACTACGTCAGGACGGGACAGTTTTCTTTGATGCCGACCACCCTGAGCACCGATGAGCAGCACGTCCGGGATCTCGAGCAGCAGATCACGGCCATCAACGACCAGATGTCGCAGGCCGGTCGGGCCGCCGGCATGACGGGGATGGACACGACCCAGGACGTCTCGGCCCTGATGGTCAAGAAAGAGAAGCTGGAGAAGGAGCTCGTGGAGGCCAAGAAGAAGCTCCTGCACTAGAACGCGTCGAGCTCCCACAATCGGCACTCGTCTTCGCTCTTGAGCTCCGGGAGCGGTGTCAGGGGGTCGAGCGTCCGCAGCATCGGCACCCTCCCCTTCCTGCTCCGATCCGAGGTCGGGTAGAGCGGCCGCACGGTCAGGATCCCGGGCATGCACCATCCCTCGATCCGCTGCAGCCGCGCGCCGCGCGCCCAGGCGAGAACGCTCCAGAAGAGGTCGGTCAGAAGGTCCTCCGCCCCCCGGCGCGCGCCGTGCTCGCGCCAGCGCAGGGTCGGGCGTCCTGCGCCGAGCAGGACGTAGGCGTCCACGCGGCCGCTCCTCTCGATCACGAAGAACGGCGCGTCCTGCGCGGGGAGAATCCGTTCCCAGGTCTCCGCACTCCGATCGATCCGCAGGCGCTGCCGCGCGATCGTCTCCGCATGGATCGCCGCGACCTCCTCGAGGTCGTCCGGCCGCCAGGGCCGCAGCCCCGGAACGAACCGAAGCGGATCCTCCCCTGCCCGCAGCCACTCCGGCTCCTTCGGCCACTGCACCGGCAGCACCGTCCGGCAGGCCGCCTCGCTGCAGGGCAGGGGCTGAAAACCATCCAGTGCCCCGGTCCCCCCGGATTCGGAGGTGAGCGCCAGGGCCAGCGAGTGACCGCCGACCCGGGCCGCCTCGAGCGCGGCGGCCACGAGATCCCCCACTTCTCCTGCTCCGCCGGATCCACGGACGAGGCTCGGCACGTCCAGCCGGGCGATCCGCACGCGCCGACCGTCGAGGCTCCCGTCGAGCGACACCATCTTGAGGGGACCGATCGGCTTCCCCGAACCGTCGCGGCCGGCGTCTCCCGGGGGCACGTTTCTAGAGAGGGTAGGTGAACGAGACGTCGACCGGGACGTCGTCGATTTTCTTCAGGGCGTCGCGGACGGCGGGGTCGAGGTCGCCGTTCTTCTTGAGGAGGGCCCCGGCACGGGCGTAGTCGCCTGTCCCCTCGATCTCGAGCAGCTCCTTCGCGAGGGCGGTGATCGCCGGGTCGAATTTCTTCGCGTCGATCGAGAACTCCCCCTTCTTGCGGTCGAGCTCGATCCCGCCGGCGCCCAGGAGGTAGCTGAGCTGCAGGGCGTTCGCCCGGCCGTGGGCGTCCTCGGTGCCGAAGCGGACCGAGCGAAAGATCCCGGCCAGGTAGGTGGCGCGGTTCTCCTCGGCCTCGTCGTCCGAGAAGATTTCCTGCGCCACGAGGTACCTCATGTTGAAGAACCCGACGACGTCCGCCTTGGCCTCCTCGATGGCGGAGTAGCGCTCCATGAGGGCCTTGCGCACGGTCAGGTCCTTCTTGCCGACCACGTAGTCGACCCCCAGCGTGTGCGACAGCTCGTGCAGAAGGACGTTCGTGACGAACGCCTCCCGGGTCACGAGCGGCGCGTCCTTCCTGGTCAGGAGCGCCTTCGCGATCGGCTGCAGGATCGTGTCGAACTTCGCCTCCAGCACGTTCTTGTAGATCTGCTTCTTCGCCCCCTTCTCCTGCAGGATCCTCTCGTCGTTCGGCAGCGACGCGGCCACCGTCTTGATCCCGGCGTTGAAGTCCCCGGAGAAGCGCACGACGTTGACCACCTCCAGCACGTTGCCGCTGCCGGTGTTCGACTGCCTGAAACGCTCCTCGACCGGCAGCGCCTTCGCCATTCCGTCCATGTTCTGCCTGTAGACCTCGAGCGAACGGCTCTCCTTCGCGTCCTTGACGAGGGCCGCCCCCTCGTACGACGCCTTGAGGCCCAGGAGCGTGTCGTCGTACGTCTCGATCGGCCCGATGACGACGTCCAGGGCGTTGTCCTTCACGTCGAGCCACGCGACGTCCGAGGCGTAGTAGTCGCCGCGCAGGAGCGCCTCGGACCGCAGCGACAGGTAACGCCTGAGGCTGGGGCTCGCGACGAGGGCCGCCGCCTCCGCCAGGCTTCTGGACGCCGTCGCCAGCTGGTCCAGGTAGATCGTCTCGTACGGGATGGCGACGAGCGTGCCGTCCACGCGGCGGATCAGCGTGTCGGACTTCTCGAAGGCGTCCTTGATCTCGGGGAACCGCCGCACCCGCTCCTGGAACTCCTCCTTGGTCATGTCCTCGGGGTAGAAGCCCGCGCAGGGCAGGCGCGGACCATCCACCGAGCCGACCGCGATGAAGCGGTCATTGCCGTTGCGGATGTCGAACGGCCCGTAGTTGATCAGGATGAAGTCCCGGTACAGCTTGTCGATCGGGTCGGCGGCCGAGTCGAACGCCCGGCGGGCCTCGAGGGCCTGACGGCCCATCTGCCTCCAGTAGATCTCGTCGATCGCTCCGACCGCCGCCACGATCTTGCCGAGCGCCTCCCGATCCCGGGGACCGAGGCCGGTCAGGTCCGCCTGGAGCTTGATCGGGGCGTACACCTTGAGGCGGGCGCGGATGTCCCCCTCGTCCTTCCCTGGCGCCGGCGCGGCGCGCGGCGGCGCCGCCCCTGCGACCACGCCTAAAAGGACCGACAGGACGACCGCCGCTGGTTTCATCAGGCCTCCATTCGTATCAGGACGCGCTCGACCATTTTGACACAGGTGGCGCCGGGACCTATATTGCGGCGAGGGGTCGGTCCGCCCCTGCGACGGCCCCGGGAGACATGATGGAGTCCCACCCCCACACCCTCATGGACGGCACCGACCGGGCCGCCGTGTCCGCCCGCGGCCGCCTGTCCCGCTTGATGGACCGCCTCCTGGGCCGGCGCCGCACCTACGTCGTCGACCCGTCCTACCAGGTGCGCTCGGCGATCATCGCGGTCCTCGGGATGGCCTTCCTCCTGGTCTTCGCCGGGGCCCTGTTTCATCTGCTGAGCGTCGAAAACGCCCGCATCCTGGCGCAATCCGGCCCCACGCTCGTCGCCGCGAAGGCGTCGGGAGAGATGCGATCGGTCCTCTACCTGGTCGCCGTCGGGCTGTTCTTCGTCGCCGCGGTGTTCGCCATCGAGATCCTCGAGACCCACAAGACGGCGGGGGTCGTGTACAAGGTGATGCGCGGCCTGCGCGAGCTCGAGGGAGGGCGCTGGGGCGCCCGCGTCACCCTGCGCAAGCACGACAACTTCAAGGAGATGGAGGAGGCCTTCAACTCCGCTACGCGCGCGCTGCGCGACGAGTGCGACCAGGACCTCCGCTCCCTCCAGGGGGTCGAGGGCCAGGTGCGCCTGATCGCCCGCGAGTTCGAATCGGGCAACCGCGAGGGGGCGCTCGTGCTCCTCAGGCAGGTCGCCGGCGAGCTGCAGTCGCTGCGCGAGCGCAAGCGCAACCTCATGGACGCAGCCCCCACCGGGCCCCGCGAGCGAAAAGACGGTTGACAACGACGGTCCGCTGCGGTACTAAGTAGGGCCGATGACTGACCACAAGAGCCGGGGCTTTTGTGGCTTTTTTTTGTCCGGTGAGGAGGGTCCGCCGTGGCCAAGGGCAAGGTGAAGTGGTTCAACAACAGCAAGGGATACGGTTTCATCACGCAGGAGGACGGCACGGACATCTTCGTCCACTTCTCCGCCATCCAGGGTGATGGCTACAAGACGCTGGAAGAGGGGCAGGCGGTCGAGTTCGAGACCACCCAGGGACCCAAAGGGCTGCAGGCGGCCAACGTCAGCAAGGTCTGAACCACCCGGCGGCCCGGCCTGCCGGTCGTTGCGTGTGGTACGATCCGTCGCCCATGCTTCGCAGGCCGGCCGCCGGTTTGTCCCCCCTCCCCTCTGTCCTCCTCGGCGCCCTGCTGGCGCTTTGCGGCGCCCAGGGCTGCGGCGCTTCGAATCCCGCCGCGACCATCGAAGAGGCGCGGCGGTTGCGCGACAGCGGGCGCCCCGCGGATGCGGCGGCTCTGCTCGCAGACCTCGTGAAGCGCTCTCCGCGCGATTTCAAGGCGCGCTACGAGCTCGCGCTGGCCTGGCACGCGGCCAGGAACGAAGAGAATGCTCTCGCCGAGGCCGCCAGCGCCATCGAGATCGATCCCGCCTCCCCTGACGCCCGGCTGCTGCGCGCCGACGTCCTGGTGGCGCTGAAACGGGACGACGAGGCGCTCCCGGAGCTGCGCCAGGTCGTCGCCACCGACCCGTCGCGCCCCGGCGTCCATCGCCGGATCGGCGAGATTCACGCCCGCGCCGGCCGAGTCGAGCAGATGCTCAACCAGATGGAGAAGGAGCTGGCGGTCAATCCGCGGGACGCCGGGACGCTGACCGAGATCGGCATCCACTCTTTCCAGTCCGGACGTCTGGACGAGGCCTCGGAGCGGCTCGAGCGGGCGGTGTCGCTGCTGCCGGATCTGGCGCGTGCGCTGCAGTACCTGGGGGAGGTGCGCATCAGGCAGAAGCGGTACAGCGAGGGGCTGGATCTGCAGAAGCGCGCCCTGGCCGACGACCCCGGGAACGCGCAGCTCGTCGTGAACCATGCCGCCGCGCTCGACAGCTACGGCGATCCGCGCGACGCCGAGACGGTCCTGAAGGCGGCCCTCGACCGTGGTCTCCGCGATCCGCGCATCTACGTCCAGCTGGGCAAGCACGAGCGCGAGTGGCTGCGGTTCGACGACGCGGCGGCCGCCCTGAAGCGCGCCCTCGAGATCGCCCCGGGGAACGCCGAGGCCCATTTCTACCTGGGGAGGACCTACGACACCCAGGGCCGCGACGACGAGGCGCTGCACGAGTTCGAAGAGGCGGTCCGTCTGGCCCCCTTCGATCCGTACGCCCACTACTCCATCGGAATGATCCTCGCCGCCCGCGGCAAGACGAATGAGGCGATCGCCCGCTTCCGCCGCTCCGTCGAGCTCAAGGCCGACAACCCCAAGGCGCACTACGCGCTGGCCCGGTCCCTGCGGAAGATCGGGCGCAAGGAGGAGGCCGAGCGCGAGCTCGCGGTGCATGGCGAGCTTCTCAAGAAGCAGCGTGAGAGCAAGCATGAGGGCGTTGCGACCGCCGACTGAAAGCCGCCTGGCGGCAGGCGCCGGCACGCTCCTTCTGGCCGCGCTGGCCGCAGGGTCCTGCGCGCGCCCGGCCGCGGCCGCGGGGACGCCCGCCCCTTCCTCCGTCCGCTTCGCCAACATGGCACCTGCCGCGGGTCTGACGCTCCAGAACGTCAGCGGCGAGGTCCGCAAGACCACCATCGACGAGACGGTCGGCAACGGCGTCTGCCTGTACGACGTGGACGACGACGGGAAGATCGACGTCTTCCTCCCCAACGGCTCGCGGACCCGCCCGTTCCCGGCCGGCCAGGAGCCGCGCTCCGCTCTGTATCGCAACAAGGGAGACGGGACGTTCGAAGACATCACCGCCAGGGCGGGGGTCGCCGCACCGGGCTACTGGGCCCAGGGGTGCGTGTTCGGCGACTACGACGACGACGGCAAGGTCGACCTGTTCGTGACCGGCTTCGGGCGGTACATCCTGTACCACGGTCTTGGGGGGGGACGATTCAAGGACGTCACCGCGTCCTCGGGGCTGAAGGGGCGAGGCTGGAGCACGGGCGCCGCCTTCGGGGACTACGACGGCGACGGACGACTCGACCTGTACGTGTCCCACTATCTCGATTACGACGCGTCGAGCCCGCCGCTTCCGCGTCCCGGCTCCCTGAAGAACTGCTCCTACAAGGGGGCTCCGGTCATCTGCGGGCCGGGAGGGCTCGAGCCCTCCATCGGCCACCTGTTCCACAACGACGGGAACGGCGTGTTCCGCGACGTGACGCGCGGCTCGGGCCTGGTGACCGTGCCGACCGGCTACGGACTCGGCGCCGTCTGGTCGGATCTCGATCTCGACGGGGACCTCGACCTGTTCGTCGCCAACGACACGACGCCCAACTGGCTGTACCGCAACGACGGCCACGGGCGCTTCACCGAGATCGGCGCCGTCTCGGGCGCCGGCTACACCGAGGAAGGCCGGACGCAGTCCGGCATGGGCGTGGACGCGGGCGACTACGACAACGACGGTCTGCTCGATCTCATCGTCACCAACTTCTCGCACGACTACTCCACCCTGAGGCACAACGACGGATCGCTGACGTTCACGGACGTGTCGATGGCCTCCGGAATCGGACTGGCGACCCTGCCGACCCTCGGCTGGGGCGTCGGCTTCCTGGACTACGACAACGACGGCCGGCGCGACATCTTCATCGCCAACGGGCACGTCTTTCCCAACATCGACGACCGGCACCTGGGAACCACCTGGAAGCAGCACAACCAGCTGTTCCACAACGAGGGGGACGGCCGGTTCCGCGAGGTGACGAACGAGGCGGGGCCGGGGTTCCAGGAGCTGCACAGCGCACGCGGGGCGGCGTTCGGGGACCTCGACGATGACGGCGACATCGACATCGTCGTCAACAACATCGACGAGCCGCCCTCCCTCCTGCGAAACGACGGCGGCAACGCCGGCCACTGGATCGGCTTCCGTCTCATCGGCGGCCCGCGCAACCGCGGCGCCGTGGGCGCGCGCGTCGTGGTCCGCGCCGGATCCCTGCGGCAGGTGGAGGAGATCCACGCCGGCTCGTCGCACAACTCCTCGAACGACCCGCGCCTGCACTTCGGGCTCGGGGCCTCGACGAGCGTCGAACGCGTCGAGATCAGGTGGCCGCGCGGGCCGGTGCAGGTCCTGACCGGGCTGGCGATAGACCGCTACCACACCGTGCGCGAGCCTTGAGGCGCGGAGGTTTTTCTAAGGACTGGGCTGACCGACGATCTCGGGCGGCGGGATGAGCAACTTCTCGGGCGGCGCCGGGCTCGCCTCCGGCCTGGGGGCGGAGGCAAGACTCGGGGGTCCGGGCTTGACGGGGCCGGACGGCTCTTTCAGCTCGGGGTGCTTCGAGTAGTAGTAGTCGACGACCCACTGCGGCACGTATCCTTTGTCGTTGCTCCCCTTCTCCGGGACGATCTTCGTCTCGAACTTGCCGTCGCCGTCGGCATCCATGATCCCGTACTCGAACGGCGGCTTGCCGTCCGTATCGACCTCCACTCCGAAGACCCTCCCTTCGATCTCGAAGGTGAGGAAGAAGGTCCCGTCCGCCTTGCGGTACCCCTTCAGAAGGGTCTCCTTCCCCGGGATGAGCGACGTCTCATCCGAGACCCGGATCACTTCCTTCTTGGCCGTGACGATGTTGGGAAATTTCCAGCCCTGCGGATTGATCAGGATGGCGGCATGGACGGTGGAGCCGGAGAGCATGAGGGCGAGCGAGAGCGCCCCCGTCACCCACCATCCAGCCCGCAGCGAACCCCGCATCCCTTCCTCGTCGTCACGATGCCGCCTCAAATTATAGAGGAGCCCCCGACGACTTCCCACCCCCCTACACCTCGACCAGGATGCTGTCCCCCTCGAGCCGAACCTTGTGGCAGCCGAGGCTCAGTGCCGCGTTGGTGAGACACGTGCCGGTCTTCACGTCGTATTGGAAGCCATGCCAGGGACAGGTGATGACCTGGGCCTCCAGGTCCCCTTCCCCCAGAGGCCCGCCCCGGTGCGGGCAGGTGTTTTCGGTCGCGTAGACCTCGCCGCCGAGGTTGTACAGCGCGACCGCCTTTCCCGCAACCTCCACGGCCTTCGCCGAGCCGTGCGGCAGCTCGGAAAGGCTGGCCACTTTCACGAATTCCGCCATGGCGTCCTCCTAATCCTCGGGTTTGCCGTCCGGGGGGCTGTTGGCCAGGATCGTCTTGTAGTAAGGGAGCAGCTTCTCGTTGTAGACCTGGATGAGTTTGTCGAGCAGGTCCTCCGGTTTGTGGCTGTAGATGATGTGCGCCCCCGTCTCCTTCTCGACGAGCTTGACGATCGTGTCCATGCGGTCGGCGATCCCTCCCGTCCCCTGCAGGATTCCGATCACCTTCCCCTCGTCGTAGGCGATGGCGAACTCGCCGAGCGTCCCGGACCGCCCCCCCATGAACACCACGAGGTCGCAGGACCGGATGTTCTCGATCTCGCGTCCCATGAGGCCGCTGCCGGTGTACACGAGCATGTCGTACCCCTCGTACGGCGAGTGATACTTGATGCAGTGCTCCTCGAAATTCAGGGCCGGGGAGATGCCGACCACGATCCCTCCGGCCGACTTCGCCCCTTTCACGGCGTCGTGCGGCAGGCCGGGACAGGCACCCGTGACCAGGACGCAGCCGCGGGCGGCGATGATCCGCCCCATCTCGGTCGCCATCCTGGCCGCCGCGTCGCTGATATGGCCGCCGGCCGATCCCATGACCCCCACGGTGATCTTGAGAAGACTTCGCGCTTTTTCCCCGATGGCGTTTTGCAAGAGATCCTCCTCGTCCCCGGCGGTTCGCGCGCGAGTCTAGCACTCTTGGGGCGCTCCGGGCGTCGCGCGACCGGTCCGCCGCGGGGCCCGGTCGGCCGTTTGACCCGACCCCGCCCTGCGCTTATACTGGCCGGCCTTTGCAGTCAGGCCCGCACATTCTCGCAGACTCCGTGAACCGCATGGCCCAGAGACGATCCTACTGCCCGGCACCGCCCAAGGGGGCGGCGGCCATGGCGCTGTGCGCGGCGCTCGTCATGCACTGCGGCGGCTCGCAAGGCCCCTCCTCCGTCGGCACGAACGAGGGGCTGACCCACCCGATGGCCGGACAGAAGGCGCCCGACTTCGCGGCGCAGGACCCCTCGGGTCCCTGGCTGCCGCTGTCGAGCCTGAAGGACAAGCCGGTCGCTTTGCTGTTCTTCCGCCCCGGCGCTTCGTTCGCCCCCGACCTGGCCCGCGAGTTCAGCCGTTTCCGCGACGACGCGTCCTACCGCCCGATCGTGTTCCTGGGGATCGCGCGCGAGTCGATGGAGCGGATCAAGGAGTTCATCACGATCCAGCGCGTCACCCTGCCGATCCTCCGGGACCCCGGGCCGATCGCCTCGTCGTACGGCATCGGCGACGTCCCCACCGTCGTGCTGATCGACTCGGACGGCATCGTGCGTTTCCGGATGGAAGGGTACCTGGGCCGGATGTTCCAGCCGCGCCTCGTGGCCACGATGGAGGCCCTGCGCCGGCTGCCGCAATTCACCTCCGACAAGGGAGGGGCGCTCGACCTGAACTACACCGCGCACCCGCGCGCCCCGGTGTGGACCGCCCGGGCCATCGACGGGAAGACGATCGATCTCGCGGCTCTCAGGGGGCGGGTCGTCGTGCTCAATTTCTTCGACCAGGACTGCCCGCACTGCCAGAAGGACCTGCCTCTCCTCGTGCCGGTCCTGAAGGAGTTCCGGAGTCGGGGTGTCGCGGCCATCGGGATCGCCGCGCGGAACGCCGAGGGGCGGATGCGCCAGTTCATGGAGGAGCACCGCATCGACTACCCGGTGGTCATCGACGCCGGGCGCGCCATCTTCGGTCAGTACGACTCGGCCCGCACGCCCGACACCGTGTTCATCGACAAGGACGGCTTCATCCGCTTCCGCGAGCACGGCGACCGGGAGGACCGCGCCGAGATCACGCGCCTGGAGCTGCGCCTGCTTCTGGGTGAAGCGCCCGCGGCCGTGGCCGCCGCACTGCCGGTGGGACGCTACGCGGGCGACGGCGTGTGCCGCGCCTGCCACGAGCGCGAGTACGACGACTGGCTGCTCACGCCGCACAGCATCGCCTGGGACAGCCTCGACAAGGGCGAGAAATGGCGCGATCCCGAGTGCGTCGGGTGCCATGTCACCGGCCGCGGCCGCCCCGGCGGGTTCGCGGATCCCGAGTCGACGAGCCACAGGGTCAACGTGCAGTGCGAGGTCTGCCACGGCCCGGGCGGCGGGCACCCGAAGGGCGCGGCCGCCGCCGCGAACGGTCCCGACGCCATGAAGAAGGTCTGCCTCACCTGCCACACCGGCAAGTTCGTCCTGAACTTCGATCCGGACGAGGCCCTGGCCCTGGTCGCGCACCAGGACCATCCCGACCTCGACAGGCTCTTCAAGTACAGCGACGAGCAGCGCCAGCGCCTCGACGCGATCAACACCCGGCGGCTGGAAAAATTCAAGTCGGGAGTGGCCTACGTCGGCGCCGATGCCTGCCACGATTGCCACCTCAAGGAGTACGAGCAGTGGAGCAGGACGCCTCACGCCGGGGCCTTCGCCGCGATCCTGCAGGCCGGCCGCGGCTACGACAGATCCTGCACCCCGTGCCACACCACCGGGCTGGGTCACAAGGGAGGCTTCGCCGACCCGGCCGCGAAGAAGTCGGACAACCGGATGACGAACGTCCAGTGCGAGGTCTGCCACGGGCCGGGGGACGACCACGTCAAGGCACCGGCCGGTCTCAAGAAGGCGACCATCTACGGCATCACCGATCAGTGCTCCTTCTGCATCATCCAGGGCGTCTGCGCCGCCTGCCACGACCAGAAGAACGACCCCCGCTTCGACATCGAGAAGGCCCTGCCGCGCGTGCGGCACAGCGAGGGCGCCGCGGTCGCGCCCGCGCGCACCGGCGCCCGGTGAAGGCCGGCTACGTCGCGGCCGGCGCCTGCGTCCTGATCTGGGGCGCCAACTACTCCGTCGCCAAGCGCGCGCTCCAGGAGATCGATCCCCTCGCGATCGCCTTCACCCGGGCCGCCGCGGGCGTGCTGTTCTTCGGCCTGTTCCTCCTGGCGCGCCGCGGCTGGCGCGGACTGCCGCCGGGGCTCCTGCGCGCGGTCCCTCTCGGCCTGCTCGGCATCTTCGCCAACCAGCTTCTGTTCATGACCGGCCTGAAGCGGACGAGCGCCTCGCACGCGGCGATCCTGATCGGGATG
Source organism: Candidatus Dormiibacterota bacterium (assembly GCA_035635555.1). Lineage (NCBI taxonomy): Bacteria > Bacillati > Candidatus Dormiibacterota > Candidatus Dormiibacterota bacterium. The sequence continues at coordinate 17,376 of DASQAT010000028.1, read as the reverse complement.
CTGCCGGTGTTCGTGCTCCTGCTCTCGGCCCTTCTCCACCAGGAGCGCATCTCGCTTCCGAAGACTGCGGGGATCCTGATCGCCTTCGCCGGCGTGTCCCTCATCGCGCTCGAGCACGGGGTCGGGTTCGAGACGCCCTCGCTCACGGGAGATGTGCTGACCCTGCTCGGCGTCCTGGCGTTCTCGGGCTACACCGTCCTCGGGCGGCCCGTCCTGCGCGATCTCGGACCGATCGACACGACCGGTCTCGCCTTCCTGTCGGGCGGAGCCCTGATCATCCTCGTGACCCTTCCGGCCGCCGCGCGCCAGGAGTGGCGGACGGTCTCGCCTGCCGCTCTCGCCTGTCTCGCCTGCGTCGTCGTGCTCTCGACCATCGTGGCCTACCTCCTGTACTACTCCGCGGTGGCTCGCATCGACCCTTCGAAGGTGGCCGCCTTCATGTACTTTCAGCCGATCGTCGCGGCGCTCATCGCCTTCCTCGTCGCCGGGGAAGGGTTCAGCCGGGCCTTTCTCTTCGGAGGGGGGCTCGTCCTCGCCGGGGTGCTCCTGGCGGAGTGGTCCTGAGTCATGGAGTGCTATCATTCCGCCGATGATCGTTCGTGCCCGATGGACGAGCCCGGCCGCTCTCGCCCTCTTCACGGTTGCCTGCGGCGCGGCGCGACGGCCTGAGATGACCGCCGACCTGATCCTGACGAACGGCGCCGTTGTGACCGAGGATCCGCGCCACCCCGAAGCGCAGGCCGTGGCGGTGCGCGGCGGCTCGATCGCGGCGGTGGGGAGGAGCGACGAGATCGCGGCTTTGGCCGGGCCGGCCACTCGGCGCATCGACCTGCGCGGCGCCATGGTCGTCCCGGGTCTCACCGACAGCCACGGCCATGTGCGCTCGCTCGGGGCGGAGCTGGCGAACCTCGACCTGCACGGTATCGCGAGCCCCGAGGAGATCGCCCGCAGAGTCCGGGAGCGCGACGCGACGCTTCCCCCCGGCGCCTGGGTCACCGGCCATGGCTGGGACCAGAACCTGTGGCCGGGGAAGAAATTCCCCGATCACCGCCCGCTGACCGCCGCGGCCCCCGGGCGCCCGGTCTGGCTGAGCCGCGTGGACGGGCACGCCTCCTGGGCCAATCTCAAGGCGATGCAGGTCGCCGGCGTCACGCGCAGGACGGCGGACCCGTCCGGCGGGAAGATCGAGCGCGACGGCCGCGGCGAGCCGACCGGCGTGTTCGTCGACAACGCCCAGGACCTGGTCGGGAAGGCGCGGCCCGAGCCGACGCGCGAGCAGATCAAGGGATGGCTCAGCCTGTCGCTGCAGCGTCTGGCCGAGGCGGGGCTGACCGAGATCCACGACGCCGCGGTCGATCCCGGGGACGTCGACGCCTACCGCGAGCTGGCCGACGCCGGACAACTGCCCCTGCGCGTCTATCTGATGTGGAACGGCATCGGCAAGTCCCGGATTGAGCCGCTGGTCGAGCAGCCCCCCTTCTCGAATTACAAGGACCGGCTGACGCTGCGCGCCGTCAAGCTGATGATCGACGGCGCCATGGGGTCGCGCGGCGCGGTCTTCCTCGAGGACTACTCCGACGACAAGGGGAACCGCGGTCTGTTCGTCACCGAGCCTGCCGAGCTCGAGCGGCGCGCCGCGCTGGCGATGCGCAAGGGATACCAGGTCTGCACGCACGCCATCGGCGATCGCGGCATCCGGCTCACCATCGACGCCTACGAGAAGGCCCTCGCCCGGATCCACCCCGCGGATCCGCGGCCGCGTATCGAGCACCTCCAGTGCATCACGCAGTCCGACGTGGCCCGCCTGCTGCCGCTCGGCATCATCGCCTCCATGCAGCCGAGCCACGCCACCAGCGACATGTACTGGGCCGAGGATCGCGTCGGTCGCGAGCGAGGTCGCGGGCTGTACGCCTGGCGCTGGGTTCTCGACGCGGGTGTCCCGATCGCCGCCGGCTCCGACTTTCCCGTCGACCCGGAGAGGCCGCTCATCGGCCTGCACAGCGCCGTCACCCGCCAGGACCTCAAGAGCTGGCCCCCGGGCGGCTGGCATCCCGACCAGCGCATGACGCTCGCGGAGGCCCTGGCCGCCTACACGACGGGGGCCGCCTACGCCGCCTACGAGGAGGACCACCGGGGGAGGATCGCCCCGGGCTACTGGGCCGACCTGACGGTGATCGGCAAGGACCTGCGCTCGATCCCGCCGGAGGAGATCGCCGACGCCGGGATCGACTTCACGATCGTCGGCGGATCGGTCGTGTACGAGAAGCGCTAGAGAGGATCTGCTCCACGCGCAGCGCGGACAGTCTCGGCGCGACTCGGCGGGCGCCGGCGCGCCGCAGAGCCGCCGGGCGGAAGGTGGTCGCCACTCCGATCACGGCGCACCCTGACGCGCGGGCGGCGCGCACGCCCCCCGGCGAGTCCTCGATCGCGACCGAGCCGCGGCCGCCCGCAAGACCCAGACGACGCAGCGCGAGGCGGTAGCCGTCGGGCCGGGGCTTGGGGCGCCGGACATCCTCCGCCGTGACGACGACCCCGAACAGTCGGCTCAGCCGGGCGCGCCGCAGCGCGGACGCGACCTCGCGCCGGGTCGCGCCCGAGACGACGCCGAGCGACACCCGGCGCCCCAGTGCGCGCACCAGACGCGCCGCACGAGGATCGATGCGCACGCGTTTCGCCAGCCGCGCATACACCCGGCGCTTGCGGGCCAGCAGCCGCTCGAGATCCGCCACGCCTCGAGCGGCGTCGCGCAGCATCGTGCGGAGCGCGGTCCTGTCGTCGAACACCAGGTAGCGCGCGTTGTACCGGGCGCGGCCGAGACGGATTCCGAGCGGGGCGAGGACGTCCCGGAAGGCGCGCCAGTGATAGGTCTCGTCCTCGACCAGGACACCGTTGAAATCGAACAGGACCGCGCGCGGTCCGCTCACGCGATCTCTCCCGGGCCCCGCCTCTTCAGGATTTCCCTTCGTCGGATCGTCCATCGTTCCCCCTCCGCCGCCTCAAGAAGGGGTCGAGTTAGTTCACTGATTTATCGGGAAAATGAGCAGACACTTCGGGGAGGATTACACTGGAAACAGTCTCCCGCGATGGCCTCGATGCAGGCGAATTCAAGCCCGCACCTTGAGCTACGGGCAGGCAGCGGTCACCCTCTCAACCCCGTCGCTCCGGAATCCATAGGTGCCCGTCCCGCAGGCGTTCTTCCCACGCACCAGATACCAGAAGCCCTTATGAGGTAAAGGGTATGCTGAGTCCGAACTGTTCGGGCTTGGGATCCCCGAAGCAAGGCAGACCTCCGAGGGCCCTGACCCAACGGGGAACTCGTCGAATGCGCCGCGGACGACATCGTATACAGTTCCCGTCCCGGCACTGTTGGCCGCGGAGCACCAGCTAAGCGTGTGGGCGGTGTCGGCAGCGATTAAATCTCCGCCAACCTCTCCCGGTGCCGCGAACACTCCTGGGTTCGAGGGCGCACAGTCGCACGCATTCCCTGCTTGATCACCATCTGCATTTTCCTGTCCTGGGTTGAGGACATACGGACAATTATCATTCACATCCAGGATCCCGTCGCCGTCGCTATCTCCCTTGCACTGACCCCCTCCTCCCGGGGAATAGAGCGACTGCACTTCGCACCCGGATAATGAGCGCCCGTAGAGTTGCGCCTCATCAATGAGTCCATTCCAGAACACTCCACCAGCGCTGTTGCCAGCGGCTCCAATTAAAGCAGAATAGTTGCTGTCAGCGATCGATGCTACGGTGGAGGAAGCAATCAGGTGACTCTGCGCCTCATATCCATTAACAAAGATTCTAATCGCTTGGTCCCCCGCATCGAAAGTGGCGGCAACGTGCTGCCATGCCGCCGCATGCATAACGACGTAATCGGTTTCGACGCCACGTGCAATTGTACCCGACACATCTCCATATACGACAAATTCTAGCTTCCCCGAGTCAATCATTTGGAGAATCCAGCTCACCTGGGGTCCACTGGAGTCGTACTTCGACAGAATCACTCCATTCTCAGTTACATCGTCGGTGCGGACCCACGCCGCAAGCGTTATCGCCGAAGGCGTATTCAGCATAGGACTGTCCGGAATCGCTACGTAATCTCTAGTGGACCGATTGAGGTCGAATGCCTCCGAAACGATTCCAGCGTTATACTCAGCGCCGTTGGCGAGAGAACCATTGTTCATCCCACGAAGGTCAAGGGCATTGCCATCGCCCGACCACCAACTTACGAGTCCAGGGGGGGTCTCACCGCAGGATCGCGCTCGGCAACCTGTAGCATGTGCGTTGTGCCGGACATAGGTCCAGTACGAGATCCCCTCGGCGGCATCTGAGGCTTCTCCCCATACGATGCGAGGTACGTTGCCGAAGTCGTTAGGGCTGTAATAGGTGTGACCGTTTAGCGTCGATACACCATCGTAAAACACAGTAATGTTGGCTCCCCCCAGAGGATCGGCTGTGGCCTCTATTCGGTATGTGTGGAAGTTGTGTGTGTCCACAAACTTGGTAGGCCGGGGGTCCACGCATTCAGCACTTGTAAGGAAAATCGCCTCGGCTCCAGACACATCGTCCACTCCGATAAGCAGATTCACCCCCACGCCTGGGGCTGTGGAGATCTGTATCGCACTGGGCTGGCGATAGTGGCCACACGCGCCGCATACGGATCCTGAGCCGTAACTTACACGTGCTTCTACCACCCAAGGGTTCGGTAGAGGCGAAATGATCTCCGTTCCGTCCTGGACGTAGTCAAGATTCGCCGAGCAACTGGCGGTAGCGATCGTCATGATCCCGCCAAACAGGGGTGGTGATCCACTTGCATGGAGATGACGCCAAGAGGGACAGGACTGTTCGGGCAGTAACCCCGAGGAGGCGTCCCAGGTTGAGTTGTAAGCCTGCGCAAGAGCAGGAGAGTCCGCGAAGCCTAAGGGAATGAACACACCGGTGACAACGATGACCATCAACTTCAAGCGAGCCTGCAAGGTCATCTCGGATCTCCTCACCAACGTTGGCCGGAGTCTACGCCGACACGCCTGCGGCAACAACCGACGCATGCTCATCGTACACCTTTCCCAATTTCCTCATGCGTGGCCTCGGACGTGCCCCACAACCTGTGTACGTACTCGGTGAGTTCGTTCTCGACATTGAGAATCAGATGGGCCAGGCGGTCGAGGTAGAAAGACATCCCCCCGCTCTGGAGCATCCAGGCCACGCCGAGGGCGCTGAGGAGTGAGCGGTGCATCGCAGGGCATCCACGCAGGGCGGCTGCGCTGCCGCGGCTCGGCCGATGGGCCGCTCGGGCGGCCCGCCGGTGCTGACCGCGTCGAGGACGTGCTGCTCACGGACCCGCGTGCTACCATGACGGGCGCGCCATGACGACTCCTTCGGAAACCTTTCACCCGGCCGTGGCCGCCTGGTTCGGCCGGCGCTTCCCGGCGGGACCGACCGGGCCGCAGGCCCGCGCCTGGCCGGCCATCCGGGAGGGACGCGCCACGCTGGTCGCCGCTCCCACCGGCTCGGGGAAGACCCTCGCGGCGTTTCTCGCCGCCATCGACGGCCTGGTTCGGCAGGCGGTGGCCGGCCGCCTGGACGACGCCACGCAGGTCGTCTATGTCTCCCCGCTCAAGGCGCTGTCGAACGACATCCAGCGCAATCTGCAGGAGCCGCTGGCCGGGATCGCCGCCGAGCTCAAGGCGATGGGGCTCGACCGGCTTCCCGAGATCCGCACGATGGTGCGCACCGGCGACACGCCGGCGAAGGAGCGCGCCGCGATGCTCCGCCGTCCGCCGCACATCCTGGTGACGACACCCGAGTCCCTGTACATCCTCCTGACGAGCGAGCGCGGGCGGGGGATGCTGCGCACGACGCGGACGGTGATCGTGGATGAGATCCACGCCCTGGTCGACGACAAGCGCGGCTCGCACCTGGCGCTGTCGCTCGAGCGGCTGGAGGCCCTCGCGGCCAGGTCGCGCACCGCCGGGGACGGCTCCCCCGCCCCCAGGCTGATCCGCATCGGCTGCTCGGCGACGCAGCGCCCGATCGAAGACGCCGCCCGCTTTCTCGTCGGCGCGGGGGGGCTCGACCCCGATGGCGCGCCGCGCTGCGCGATCATCGACACCGGCCACGCGCGCGACCTCGATCTCAGGATCGAAGTCCCCCGGTCGCCGCTCCAGGCGGTCATGCCCAACGAAGTGTGGGAAGAGGTCTACGATCGTCTGGCGGCCCTCATCGGCGAGCACCGCACGACCCTCATCTTCGTCAACACGCGCCGGCTGGCGGAGCGCCTCAGCCGCCAGCTGAGCGACCGGATAGGCGGAGACGCGGTCACCGCCCACCACGGAAGCCTGTCGCGCGCGCACCGGCTGGCCGCAGAGCAGCGCCTCAAGAGCGGGGAGCTGCGCGCCCTGGTGGCGACCGCCTCCCTCGAGCTGGGGATCGACATCGGGTCGATCGACCTGGTGTGCCAGATCGGCTCGACGCGCTCCATCGCGACGCTCCTGCAGCGCGCCGGGCGTTCCGGTCACTCGGTCGGCGGTTTTCCAAAGGGGCGTCTGTTCCCGCTGACGCGCGACGAGCTCGTCGAGTCGGCGGCCCTGCTCGATTCGGTGAGGCGCGGCGAGCTCGACCGCTTCGCGATCCCGGAGGCGCCGCTCGACATCCTGGCGCAGCAGATCGTGGCGATGGTGGCCTGCGAGGAGTGGAGCGACCACGATCTGTACGCCCTGGTGCGCGGCGCCTTTCCCTATCGCGCCCTGCCGCGCGCCGACTTCGACGCCGTCGTGACCATGCTCGCCGAGGGGTTCTCCGTGAAGCGCGGCCGGCGCGCGGCGCACCTCCATCACGACCGGGTCAACGGCCGGCTGCGCGCCCGCAAGGGGGCGCGCCTCACGGCGATCACCTCGGGGGGCGCCATTCCCGATTCGGCCGACTACCAGGTCGTCCTCGAGCCCGAGGGCACGCTCGTCGGCACGGTCAACGAAGACTTCGCCATCGAGAGCATGGCCGGGGAAATCTTCCAGCTCGGCAATGCTTCCTGGAAGATTCTCAGGATTGAGCCTGGGAAAGTCCGCGTCGAGGACGCGCGGGGCCAGCCGCCCGGGATCCCGTTCTGGATCGGCGAGGCGCCGGCTCGCACGGCGGAGCTCTCCTTGTCGGTGTCACGGCTGCGTGAGGAGATCGCCGGCGCTCTCGAATCGGGCGATGCCGGGACGGCCGTGCGCCACCTGATGGACGGGGTCGGGTTATCCCTCGAAGCCGCGGAGCAGATCGTCGACTACCTGGCAGCGGCCCGTGCGGCGCTCGGGGTCCTGCCCTCGCAGTCGAACATCGTGCTCGAGCGCTTCTTCGACGAGAGCGGCGGCATGCAGCTGGTCCTGCACTCCCCCTTCGGCCGCCGGATCAACTTCGCGTGGGGGCTGGCGCTCCGCAAGCGTTTCTGCCGCAAGTTCAACATCGAGCTGCAGGCGGCCGCCACCGAGGACGCCATCGTCCTGTCGCTCGGCCCCTCCCACAGCTTCCCGCTCGAGGACGTGTTCCGCTACCTGCGCGCGGGCTCGGTGCGCGACGTGCTCGTGCAGGCGCTCCTGGCGGCGCCGATGTTCGCGGTGCGCTGGCGCTGGAATGCGGCTCGGTCGCTGGCGATCCCCCGCTTCCGCGGCGGACGGAGGGTGGCGCCGCAGCTGCAGCGCATGCAGGCCGAGGATCTCATCGCCGCCGTCTTCCCCGACCAGATCGCCTGCGCCGAGAACCTCACGGGGGAGCGCCAGATCCCGGATCATCCTCTGGTCCGCCAGACGATCGACGACTGCCTGGGAGAGGCGATGGATCTGCCGGGGCTGGAGTCGCTTCTCGCGAGCATCGAGCGGGGGGAGCGGACGCTCCTGGCGAAGGACGTCCGCGAGCCGTCCCCCCTGGCCCAGGAGGTCCTGAGCGCCCGGCCGTACGCCTTCCTGGACGACGCCCCCCTCGAGGAGCGGCGCACGCAGGCGGTGGTCAGCCGGCGCTGGACCGATCCGCAGACGGCGTCCGATCTCGGCGCGCTCGACGCTGCGGCGATCGACAGAGTCAGGGACGAAGCCTGGCCGCGCGTGGAGAGCGCCGACGAGCTCGCGGACGCCCTGGAGATTCTCGGCTTCGTCGGCGAGAGCGAAGGAAGGGACTCGGGCTGGGAAGGACACCTGCGCGAGCTCGTCGCCGAGCGGCGGGCCACGGTCTTCCGTCTTCCCGGACGGGGGCCGCGCCTCTGGGTCGCGGCCTCGCGTCTGTCGCACGTCCTGGCGGCGTTCCCCTCGGGTGCGCTCGACCCTCCCATCCCCGCCCTCCCCGGAGACTCCGCGGGGGATCCGATCGACGCCATGGCCGCCCTCGCCGAAATCGTCCGCGGCCGGCTGGAGGGGCTGGGCCCCGTGACCGCCCAGGCGCTGGCCGGCTCATGCGGCTTTCCGGACGACACGATCGAGCAGGCACTTCTGCGCCTCGAGTCCGAAGGGTTCGTTCTGCGCGGCCGCTTCACGCCGGGAATCGGCGCCGTGGAATGGTGCGCCCGGAGTCTCCTGGCGCGGATCCACCGTTACACCCTCAATCGTCTGCGCGCCGAGATCGAGCCGGTCAGCGCCGCCGATTTCATGCGCTTCCTGTTCTCGTGGCAGAGGGTCCTCCCGGACGATCGGGCCGAGGGGGCGCAGAGTCTTCAGACGATTGTCGAGATGCTGGAGGGGTTCGAGGCGCCGGCGGCGGCGTGGGAACGGGACATCCTCCCGGCCCGGCTGTCCCGTTACGACCCGGCCTGGCTCGACGCCCTGTGCCTGAGCGGGCGGGTCGTCTGGGCGCGGCTGTCCCCGCCCCGGCCGGCCCCCGACTCTCCGCCCGGCGCGGGTCCCGTGCGCTCGACGCCGATAGCGCTCCTGTCGCGCGGCCGCCTCTCCGCCTGGCGGGCGCTTACCCTTCGGCCGGACGGCGGACGGGAGCCGTCGACCGAGGCGGGCGTCGTCCTGGATCTCCTGGCGGCGCGCGGGGCGCTGTTCTTCGACGAGATCGCCGAACGGTCCGGTCTGCTCCCGACCCGTGTCGAGAACGCCCTCGCCGAGCTCGTCGCCCGGGGGACCGTGACCTCGGACGGCTTCACCGGCCTGCGCGCCCTGATCACGCCATCGGGCCGGCGCGGATCGCGACGCCGGCGATCCCCTTCGCCGTTCGGCATGGAGAGCGCCGGGCGCTGGACGGTCCTCTGGAACGACCGGACCGTCGCCGAGTCGGAGGACTCCCCCGCCGAGACGATCGCCCCGGTCCTGCTGCGGCGCTATGGCATCGTGTTCCGGCGTCTTCTCGAACGCGAGGGGGCGATGCCGCCCTGGAGAGACCTCCTGCGGGTGCTGCGCAGAATGGAAGGACGCGGCGAGGTCCGCGGCGGCCGCTTCGTCGCCGGTGTCTCGGGAGAGCAGTTCGCGCGGCCGGAGGCGGTGGAGCGCCTGCGCGCCGTCAGGCGGGCCGGCCCCTCCGGCTCGCTGCTTCCGATCGGCAGCGCCGACCCGCTCAATCTCGTGGGCCTGCTCCTCCCCGGACCGCGGATCGCGCCGACAGGCGCGGGCCGCATCCTCTATCGCGACGGCGTGCCGATCGCCGTCCGCGAGGCGGGAGAGGTCCGCCCCCTCGTCGATCTCGACGAGGCGTCGGCCTGGCGGGCGCGCGATGTTCTCGTCAAGCGCGGCGCGCCGCCGCTTCTGCGCCCCTCGCTCGGCCACACGGCCTGAGGAAATCGCCCATGCAGAGCGCCGACTTCCTGCGGGAGCTGGACGGTCTGAAGCAGGAGGGGCTGCGCGCTCTCACCGCCTCGGGAAGCGCCGCGCTTGGCGCGGCGGGGGCGGGGATCGGCGCCGGCACGGGGGACCAGGTCCGGCTGCTTCAGATCGCCCTCGCGAACGAGATCAGCGTCAGCGAGCTGGCGGCGCTGTGGATCCCCTCGACACCCGAGGTGGACGTCAAGGTGGCGCTGGCCCGCCAGGCCGGAGACGAGGCGCGGCATTTCGAGCTCGTGGGGAAGCGGCTCAAGGAACTGGGGTTCGATCCCGCGGCTTTCGTTCCGCCGCAACCGAACGCGCTGTTCGACTACCTCAAGTCCCTGCAGACGTCGATCGAGCGGGTGGCCGCGGGTCTCTACACCCTGGAGTCGATCGCCTACGAGGTCAACGAGAACTTCATGCGCCTGTGCAGCGGGCGCGGCGACGCGGAGACGCTGCGTCTGTACCGCAACTTCATCCAGCCGGACGAGGAGGCGCACCAGAGGCTCGGCGCGGCCCTCCTCCTGAAGCACGCGACGACGCCCGGCTCGCAGGACGCGGCGCGCGCCGCGGTCCTGAAGACGATCGAGATCGCCGGGACCTTGCGCGCCAGGGCGGCTTTGCTCATCGGCACGCCCTGCTTTCCAGGGTGCTGAGGACGACCATGAACTGGCTCTTCAAAGAAGAACCGACGCACTACAGCTTCGACGACCTCGTGAAAGACGGGCGGACGCGCTGGTCGGGCGTGAAGAACCCGCTGGCGCAGCAGCACCTCAGGGCCGTCCGCCGGGGCGACCGGATCCTGTACTACCACACCGGCGGCGAGAAGGCGGTGGTCGGGATGGCCCGGGCCGCGGGGGACGCGTTCCCCGACCCCGAAGATCCGTCGGGCAAGCGCGCGGCGGTGGACATCCTCCCCGACGGGAGGCTGCCCCGGCCGGTGACGCTCGGCGAGATCAAGAAGCTGAAGGAGTTCGCGAAGTTTCCGCTGGTGCGCATCTCGCGGCTGTCGGTCATGCCGGTCGCCGACCGCGAGTGGGACGCCATCGTGAAGATGTCGGGGTGAGGAGGGAACGTGGACCGGGCGCGTTTCGAGCGGCTGGTGTCGGAGGCGATCGAATCGCTTCCGGACGACTTCAAGGAGCGGCTCGACAACGTCGCGATCATCGTGGAGGACCTGCCGTCCCCGGGAGAGTCGCGGCGTTTCGGCCGCCGCGGCGGCCGCCTCCTCGGACTGTACCAGGGCCAGCCGCTGACACGCCGGGACTCACGGTACGGCATGGTGTTTCCCGACAAGATCACCATCTTCCAGGGGAACGTCGAAGCGATCGGCGGGAGCGACGCCGAGATCCGGGAGGAGGTCCGCAGGACGGTGCTGCACGAGATCGCCCACCACTTCGGCATCGATGATAACAGGCTGCATGACCTCGGCTACTGACGCGCCGCGGCGGGCGGCAGAGTGCGGGCGAAGGGCCCTGTGCGCCCTGACCGCCTTCGCCCTGATCGCGGCCGCCACTCCGGGCGATCTGCGGTCGACCCTCGACAAGACCGACCGGGCGATCGAGCAGGCGGAGCGTGCCGTCGGCGGGAAGGATCCCGGCAAGGTGAGTCTGTTCCTGATCCGAATCGACGAGCTTCTGGCGTCCTTCCTCTCCGACTCGGAGATCGAGGCGCTGGTGAAGACGTTCGACGAGGCGCACGCAGCGTCGCAGGCCTCCGACCTGCCGGCCGCCGCGGCGGCGGTGCGGCGTGCCAGCGCCCTGATGGCCCCGCTGACCGACTTCGTGGTGCTGCGCCAGGCGGCGGAGTCGAGCCGGGCGGCGATCCGGGCGGCCGAGACGCGGGACTCCGCCTCGTTCGCGGCCCCCCTGGACCGGTTCGACGCCTCCGTCCTCGCCCCGGTGCTGCTGGCGCGGGTGCGCGAGGCGCGAGCCGCGGTCGGCCGCGCCCGCCAGGCGATGGTCCGCAACAACATGCCGGACGGCCGGGCGCGCATCGCCGAGATCAGGCGGGCGTTCGGCGGGCTGCTCTACGCCGGCGCTTTGGCGCGCGCCTCCTATTCGCTGACGATCGGGTCGGAGCTCCTGTCGAGCGGCTCGATCATCACCGCCCGCGATCAGATGCAGCGGGCCATTCGCGACCTGAAGCTGGCGCTGGGGGCCGCCCCCGACGACACCCGGACCGCCCTGGAGGGGGCCTTGGCGCAGACCATCGAGATCTGGAAGCGCTCGGGGCACGCGGCCACGGGGGATGGCGACAGCCTGGCGGAGCTGGCCGGCACGATCGACGGCGTTCGCATGAAGCAGGCGCGCTGAGGGCCGGCTGCATCCGCGCCGCGGCCGCTTTGCCGCCGCGGGCCGGTTGTGTGAGAATAGGCGGCCGTCATGAACGCGCCAAGCGCTTCACACAGACGTCCCGTCCAAGGAGCGCGCGCGCCCGCGGCGGTGACCGTCCTGCTCGCGGCGGCGACGCTCACCGCCGGCCTCGCGGCCCAGACCGCTGCGCCGTCCCCGGCCGCTCCGAAGCGGAACATCGGCGGTCCGGGCGACTACCCTCTCCGCGAGAAGATCGTCCACTTTATCGGGCGCGACCCCGCGCTGGCGAAGGAGCCGATCACCATCGTGCTGGTGAACGGCGGCGTCGTCTTCTCGGGCAAGATCAGGAGCTGCGCCCTCAAGCAGCGGGTGCTCTCCCTGGCCGCCACGATGCGCGGCGTCATCAACGTCACGGACGAGATGACCGTTCCACGCGCCGAGGTCGCGGACGCCGAGCTGGCGAAGGCGGTCACCTCGCTCCTGAGTGACGCGGCCGCGTCACTCGATTTGAAGAGCCTCGACGTCCAGGTGGCGGACGGAGTCCTGACGCTGGAAGGAGCGGTCAAGGACGTCCTGTCGCGCAGCCACGCCGAGGCCATCGCCGGCACGGTCCTCGGGGTGACGCGCATCTCCAACCACCTCAAACCCGCCGACGCGCCGTCCGCCCACGACGACGCGTCGCTGCTGCGGGCGGAGCTGGACTACCTCGGCAACTTCCGCTCCTTCTCCTACGCCGCCGAGATCACCGTCAAGGTCGATCAGGGGGTCGTGACGCTGAAGGGAAAGACCAACCTGTTCATGGGCCGGCAGCAGGCCGGGCTCGTGGCCTCCCTCGTGAACGGCGCGACCCGGGTGGACAACCGGATCAAGATCGACGAGTCCCTGCCGCCGCGCACGAGCCGCGTCCAGGCCGAGAAGTGATGCGCCGGCGGCCCCTCCCTGTCGCAGGAATCCTGGCCGTCCTCGCGATCGTCCTGGCGATTCCCTCCCCCGACTGCCGCGCCCAGGCGCTCGAAGGGAAGGTCAAGCGCATCACGCTCGACAACGGCATGCGCTTCCTGGTGGTGCGCCGCGGCACGGCCCCGGTGTTCGCCGCCAACCTGCGCTTCCGCGTCGGCAGCGTGGACGACCCGGGCGGCGAGAGCGGTCTGGCCCACCTGTTCGAGCACCTCGCCTTCAAGGGGACCTCCACCATCGGCACGCGCGACCCGAAGAAGGAGGCGGAGATCCTCGACGCCATGGACAGGACGGTGATCGATCTGCTGCGCGAGGAGGATCGCGGCGGCGCCGCGGATCCGAAGCGCCTGGAGTCGCTGCGCTCCGATCTCGAGGCGCTGACGAAGAGTCTTCAGGAGTTGACGGTGAAGGACGAGTTCAGCCAGATCCTGACGGGGAACGGCGCCGCCGGCCTGAACGCCTCGACCAGCACCGACCTCACCTCGTACGTCGTCGCCCTCCCGTCGAACCGCCTGGAGCTGTGGTGCCTCATGGAGTCGGCGCGGCTGCGCGACCCGGTCCTGCGCGAGTTCTATTCGGAGCGCGACGTGGTGATGGAAGAGCGCCGCATGCGCATCGACAACCAGCCGCAGGGGAAGCTGTACGAGCAGCTCCTCCTGTCCGCCTTCGAGGCGCACCCGTACAGGGTGCCGACCGTCGGCTGGATGTCCGACCTCGAGCACCTGACACGTCCGCAGGCGGCCGAGTTCCGGCGCGGCTTCTACGCCCCCAACAACGCGGTCGCCACGCTGGTCGGCGACATCGACCCGGCCGCGGCGGAGCGTCTCATCAGGCGCTACTTCGACGGTCTCCCGGCCGGTCCTCCACCCCGCCTGCCGGTGACCACCGAGCCGCCGCAGACCGGCGAGCGGCGCGCCGTCGTCGAGTTCGACGCCGGGCCCGATCTGATGATCGCCTTCCACAAGGCGGTCTGGCCGAGCCCGGACGATCCGGTGTTCCAGGTGGTCGACAGTCTCCTGACCTCGGGGCGGACCTCGCGGCTGTTCCGCCGCCTGGTCCTGACGACTCAGGTGGCCTCCGAGGTCTACAGCACGCAGGCCCCCGGTGACCGCTATCCGAACCTGTTCGTGATCGGGGCGACCCCGCGGGCCCCGCACACGCCGGCGGAAGTCGAGACGGCGATCCTGCAGGAGCTGGCTCACCTGACCGCCGAGCCGGTCCCGGAACGCGAGCTGCAGAAGGTCAAGAACCAGCTGCGGGCGTCCTTTCTCTATCCGCTTCGCAGCAATTCCGGGCTGGCGGCGCAGCTGTCGTACTACGAAATCCAGACGGGCGACTGGAAGAATCTCAACGTCTACGCCGCGGCGCTGCAGGCGACCACGGCCGCGCAGGTGCAGGACGCGGCCCGCCGGACGTTCGTCCCCTCGAACCGGACCGTGGCGGTCCTGGCGCGCCCGTCGGCGGGGGGAGAGAAGGGGGCGGGCGACGACGCGACCGGGATGCCCCCCGCCACAACACCCGGTGCGATGAGATGAGACGCGCCGCAGCCGCGCTCGCGCCGGCCGTCCTCGCCCTTCTGTCCACGGGGGCGTGGGCCGCGCCCGTCGCGGCTCCTCCGCCGGACCCGCGCGCCCTGACCTATCCGCCGTTGTCGATCGCGTTCCCGAAACCGCAGAAGTTCCTCCTGCCGAACGGTCTCCTGGTCTACCTGTTCGAAGACCATGAGCTGCCCCTGATCGACGCCGCCATCGATTTCAAGGCGGGCGGAGTGTTCGATCCGCCCGCGAAGCCGGGGCTCGCCTCCCTGGCTGCGTCGCTGATGCGCGCCGGCGGCACGGACCAGCAGACACCGGACCAGGTCGACGAGGTCCTCGAGTTCATGCCGGCGCAGGTGAGCCTCGGCGCCGGGGACGACATGCTGACCGGCTCGGTCTCCGCCGTGAAGGACAAGTTCCCCGAGGCGCTGCGCATCTTCGCCGCGATGCTGCGCGCGCCGCGCTTCGACTCCTCCCGGCTGGAGGTGGAAAAGGCGCGCGCCATCGAGGATATCAGGCGCCGCTGGGACGATCCCGGCGACGTGGCCGAGCTGAACTTCCGGCGGCTGGTGTACGGGACCTCCAGTCCCTGGGCGAGGCTGCCGACCGAGGACTCCGTCACGCGGATCGGCCGCGATGATCTCGTCGGGTTCCACCGTCTCTACATCCATCCCAACAACGCCGTCCTCGGCGTGGCCGGCGATTTCGACGGCAAGGGGATGAAGAGGCTGCTCGAGGAGACGTTCCGCGGCTGGACCCAGGCCAAGGTGACCCCGCCCCAGGTCCCGAAGATCAAGGACGAGATCCCCGCCGGCGTCCACCTCGTGGCGCGTCCCGTCACGCAGTCGCACGTCGAGATCGGCCACCTGGGCGTGAACCGGTTCGACCCGGACAAGTTCGCCATCAAGATCCTGAACTTCATCCTGGGGGAGGGGGGGTTCACCTCGCGCCTGGTGAAGGAGGTGCGCTCCAACCGCGGGCTGGCCTACTCGGTCGGCGGCGGCATCGGGCTCGATTCCGACCGCGGGCTGTTCCAGATCTCCTGCAGCACGAAGGCCGCCTCCACCGTCGAGGCGATCGATCTCATCCGGACGATCCTGCGGCAGATGCGCGAGCAGGGGCCGACCGAGCAGGAGGTCAAGGAGGCGAAGGAGGCCGGCATCAACTCGTTCGTCTTCTCCGTGGACGGGACGGTCCGGTTCATGCAGACCTTTCTCTACTACGATTTCTACAACTATCCGCCCGACTTCCTGCAGTCGTACCGGGACAACCTCGCGAAGGTGACGCGCGGGCAGGTCCACGAGGCGGCGCGCAAGCACATCAACCCCGACCGGCTGGTGGTCCTGGTGGTGGGAAACGACGCGGTGTTCGCCCGGCCGCTCCAGTCGCTCGGCCTGGGCGAGCCGAAGCCTTTGAAGCTGGACGAAGGGACAGCCGCCGCCGCGAACCGCTGACTACTTGAACAGACTGATCTGCTCGGCCTTGTCGAGCCAGTGCACCGGCTTCGGCTCGCTCGGCGGCTCGGGAGCCG
Source organism: Candidatus Dormiibacterota bacterium (assembly GCA_035635555.1). Taxonomy (NCBI): domain Bacteria; kingdom Bacillati; phylum Candidatus Dormiibacterota; species Candidatus Dormiibacterota bacterium. Next base: position 1,268 of record DASQAT010000028.1, on the reverse strand, counting down.
CGAACACCGGGCAGATGTCGCGGTATTCGCACCAGCCGCACAGGGCGCTCTCGCGCGGCGGGAAGGCCTTCGCCCCCTCGATCGTGTCGATCAGCCGCATCGTCTGGCGGCGGTGCTGCTCGATCTCGTGGGGGGTGCGGTCGGAGGTCAGCGTCCGATCGAAGACAAGATAGTGCCAGACCAGCCGGATCTCGCGGGCGTCCGGGAAGCGCTTCTCCACAGCCATCCGGTACAGGGTGAGCTGGCGGTCCTTGCGCAGAACGGCGTCGGACGGCAGGCTGTTCGAGGTCTTGTAGTCGTGGATCTCGTAGACCCCTCCGCCCTGCCGCACCAGGCGGTCGATATAGCCCTTCAGCTGGTAGCGCCCTCCCTCGTCGAGCGACACGGTGATCTGGTCCTCGAGCCCGAGGGTCGTGCCGTCGTCGAACGGGTGATGACGGCGGTAGTACTTGGTGACGCACTCCACGCCGGCCCTGCGGTAGTGATCCGCGGTCAGCTCGGTCCTGACGATCGTGATCTTCTCCGAGAACTCCTCGTCCCAGCGCCTGTGATACCGGGCCAGGAGCTCGTCGAGCGACGCGATCCTCGACGCCATCCGATCGCGGTACAGCGTCTCCAGAACCTCGTGCACCCTGTTCCCCAGGAACGCCTCGATCGACTTCGTGTCGCGCTTGATCCTGTCGAGATAGCGGTAGCGGTACTGCAGCGGGCATTTCTCGTAACTGCTGAGACGGGAGTGGGAGTAGACCGGCACGCGCTTGACCTCGAGGCGGTCGAAGTATACCACGCGCCGGGGAGGCGGGGCCGCGGGCGGGGCGCGCCTCATCTCGCTCGCGCCGCGAAAGCGTGCTCCGGTCGCGCGCATGGCGCGGCTCAAAATCGGCGCGCCCCGCCCGCGGCCCCGCCTCCCCCTTCGGGGGGGGATCCACGACACGCAAGATTCCGGCGCGCGCCGCGCTTACGTCGCCGTGAGCTGAAGGACAAACGTTCTGCGACCGCGGAGTTCTCTTCACCTACCAGGACGACAACCGAACCGCGTCCTGCATCGCGAGAGTCAGGGGTGGCGGGCCGCACAGGGGCGCGCCGATTTTGAGCCGCGCCATGCGCGCGAGCGGGGCATAGTTACGCCGCGCGAGCGAGATGGGATGAAGTGGCTGGTCCCCGATGGGGACGTGGTGGCTAGACTAGCCCCACACGGTGTTCAACGCGCTCTGAGGCGCAGCCCAGGAGGACCAGCCATGACCAATAGTGGCATAGATCTCGGACGG